>JABGUO010000433.1 GCA_018646565.1 Opitutia bacterium
CCATTGGCATTACCCCCATTATCACCATGACCGTCCTGCCGGTGCCATCCGCGAACGCGACTGGAAATTAATCGAATACTTGGACGGGACCGGAGATATCGAATTATATCACATCTCTCAGGACTTGAGTGAATCCGACAATTTAGCCGACGAGAGAAAAGGAAAAGTCGCGGACCTAAAGAAAAAACTTTCGGCTTGGCGAAATGAAGTTCTAGCCCGTATACCCATCCCCAATCCCTCTTACGACCCTGCACGGGCACCTGAATGGTGGAATCGTCGAACAGGCAAACCGATTGATAGTTCTGCCCGCAAAAGATTTCCGGCAACAGAAAAGAATCTGTAGGACAGATATTTCATTGGGAAGTAGTTTTGAATTAGATTCTATTTCTTCCACTTATATTCGACGACCACGGCACGGTGGTCAGAAGGCCATCTTCCTTGAATTACGATATCTGATGTATTGCCCTTCTCCCCTACCACCTGGGCGGACACAACCTTCATATTGTTTCCGTGGTGGTAAATCCGATCTATCCGATCCAATACCTGATCGCCGTAGGGTCTCCTACCCGGAGTTTGGATCGGATATGGCGGGGTCCATGTATTCCCCGACTTTTTGACTTCGTCGGTATGTACCTGTCGGAATGAATCAATCATTCCGATATTTTCCAATAACACAGAGCCGGGCCATTTTACCGGTAATCGCAATGGAGTACCCGTTGGATTATCAACCCATCGATCAGATCCATTCTTCGCATAATGCTCGGTCCAGTCGAGATGGGATGGTTCATTGAAATCACCTAGCAGAAAAATTGCTCTTTTTTCCTCTATTGCTTCCTCCAACGGTTCAATGGTTGCGCTGTATCCGCGGGTTCCGCCGCGTCGTGCTCCTTTTTCCTCAACAATCTTGGCCAAACTATTCAGATCCACCCGCGGACCTACTTTTAGTTTTTCCTGCGCAAGAAAGGGCCCGTAATTATTGGGCCACCAGTGACAGTTTACTATTCGAACGACTCGTGAACCTGCCAGTTTCACATCAACGACCTCCAAAGAACGATCTTTATTTGAATGTATTAGCTTTGCCGGAAACTTGGAGTAAAGCTTACCTGCTCGAAACCAACCCTCCCCGAGTCCATTAAGAATTACATTGGATTTAATCGAACAATCTTCCTGTATCCCGACTATATCAGCTTTGACTAATTTGATTGCAGATGCGATTTCATCAATTCTTGAACCGCCAAATAATTCATTTCCAAAGCCAACATTCTTGGCATTCCCACCGCCCTGAAGAATATTAAAAGTCATAAGCCGAAAACCGATAGATTGCTCAGCATATAATTTAAATTGGCCGACCAAAGTGATTAACAAAATAAAAAAGGGTTTCATTGTGATTCTTATTAACCCATTGATTTGCTGATTTACACCTTAAAGAAATCTGAGATCCCAAATACCTAAATGAGTTGGACCTCACTATATTCAGTTTTTGGTTTAATAATCATCAATGGATTCAATGACAATTGATCAAGCTACCCTCTTCTGTTCTATCCAAAAATAAATACCCTCATTCCCTTATCTCAGGTTTGACCTACTGAATTTAAGTTCATAATTTTTAATTCGTGAAGATGAGCTGGAAAAATAAATCGTGGATTGCATCAGTGCTGGCTGCGGTTGGACTGCTGTTTATTTTTACCGGCACAGATGAAGAAACGGTCATTAACCATCAGGAAAGTAAATTTATTAAGGAAACCGAGGAACTAATCTCCGCATTATCAGCAGGCAACACAGAGGTAACTAAACTCACCCCCAAAAGAACGGATTATAATCAAACGGCACCTCAACCATCGCTTTATCCTACTGAGAATATCTCTGCGCAAGCATCCGAGGACAACATCTCTACATCCTTCGAGTCCACACCGCAGGTAAAGCAACCCATTGCTCCAGATTGGAAAAACATACTCGATGTCTTTTTGCAAGGAAACGCCTCCCCCAAGGAATTTATCAATTCCCTTAGTTTAGAAAATTGGAAAGATGCCAGGGATGCCCTCGCCCTTGCCTATGAAGAAGAAAAGTTGACGCCAAGTAAGAATTTCCAGGAGAGATTTTGGATGAAAGTCGGAGAAATCGGCGGCGAAGCAGTCGCGAAGGAACTCCTCATGGACAGCGACCCCGCTTTTAGTAAAATCCTCAAAGGGTGGGCCAAAGGAGATCCTCAGGAAATGTTTGATTATTATACAGGCCTGGATCTAACATCACATGAAATCCAAAATTATTTGGATAAAACAAACTCCCGGGAAATTCCACTGATGGATCAATTCTCAAGTGGCATGATCGACGAGATCCTAAGGAATTCCAATGGTAAGATTGGGAATACTCAAGTTGAGACTGCCAACGATTTGATCGATCACTTTCTTGAGAAAGATAAAAAGAAAGCGGAGTCTTTAATGCGTGAATTCACCGAACGGGTGACCAAGGGAAGGGATAAAGATACACTCAAGCAGTGGGTTTCCGGATATAAGGAACCGGAATTACAAGCCGGCACGGCCCAACGGGTGATTGAAAGCGGTGTATTTGATAAGAATCCTCTGGAAGCTGTCGAATTTGCTAATTCTTTAGAATCCACCAAGGCCAAACGGTCTGCACTCTCTTCGGCCTACGCGAGGCTTGCTGGAGGCGTAAATGGACATGACCCCAACATTACGGCCGCAGAGTTAAATAAGATGGAGAACGGATGGCAGAGAGATTTTGCTCTCAATGGTTTTGCTCATGGTCTCGTTCATCGAGACCCCGAGGCTGCCATTCAATGGGCTAACTCAATCAGCAACGAAGGATTTCGTAAAGTAGTCACTAAAAATGTAACCAAAAGAATCAACGCCGAAGTCTTACCAAGATTAAATTCTCAAGGGGCAAGCAAAAATTAAAAAGCCAAATTCAAGAAACCTTATCTCACAATTAAGTAAGATAACGGACTCAAAAGACATTTGTTAATTTATGAAAGTTTTCGCTATTGCATTAGCGTGGATTTGCTTTCAAACAGCAACCACACTCCAAGTATTCTCAGATGAGAATCAAACCATTGGGATTAAGATTGAAAATTATCCGTACGCTCCCCTTTCGTTCTCCAGTAGGATTCATGAACTCAAACTTTCTGAAACGGATAATGGAATTTATGAGATAGAAACCACGGGAACCGATCCCTATGTTTGGCTTCAGTCCTTTAAGGATGCCTACCAACCCAATTTATCTTACATCATCGCATTCGAATATCAGGCTCCCGATGACTTTGGTGAATTTGTTTTTTACTGCCAAACAGGAAATAAAACGAAACCCATCAGAACGGATCTAAAACCATCAAAGAAGTGGAAATGGCATGTTTTTGAATTGAGCGAAAAAGGAAAGCTCAACGGGCAGGAAATAGATGCTCTCCGCGTGGACTTTGGAGAACAGACAAATAAAACTTTCAAAGTCAGGAATCTGAGGCTGATTGAAACTACGCCTGAATTAAGATTATATTCTGCTGTTGGTGATAAAATAAATCAGGTCAAAAATTTCGGAATAGAACTGAAGAAGCTAAACCCAAAGATTTCATCTACGGAAACAGTAAGACATATTGATGATAAATCAGCGAGTGTCACCCTCTCAGTTTACCGGCACCTTGATCTGGATGCCGAAACCAAGCGACTTGCTCAGGAACCAATCACCCGACCTCCCGTCCCGATGGGACCTCGAATCGTGGCAGGAGAAGGTCCGCACCCCCAAAACCATACAGTTGTCCGTATCCTTTCAGAATATCAAGTATGTGAAACCCAATTTCTCGCTTATCGACCAAAAATCCGTGGTGGAGTTGGTGTAGAGATTGGTAAAAATGAAAACAATCAATCCTTCATTGCCACTTGGCCTCTTCTTTCCAATAAAGCCGATAAGATTCATCTTTTTAACGAAGCAGGGGGTACTATTGGTAAAATCGGTATCGCAAAGGAGATCACCCCACCCTTTGACCTGACAGTTGGAAATTTTGTCAAAGAATCATCAGGTGATGAAATCGCTGTACTTTCGCATAATGCTAAGACAGCCCAGCCAAATCTTCTTATTTACTCACCTTCGGGGAAACTGCTCGGGCGAAAAACCATAAATGGTGGTGCGGGAAAGTATTCCATTATTACAAAGGGGAAAGACCGACTGATTGCTCAGGAATTTGAAGGAAATAAAATCCACACAATGTTGCCAAGTCAGGAAGTGTCCAAGCTGAATACTAAAATTGAATCTTGGTCTCTTTTTGATTCGGTTTATACGGATCGGGAATTTAACGGGGGCAAACCAGAGAAAAACATCTCCACTCTGATGCGATTTACTAAGGGACAGGAACCTGTTTCTTTGGATGCAGGAGGGATGGAGAACAAATTTTGGTTCGATCCGCAGGAAGAACATAATGGGGACCCATCTACCTGGGGAGAGTTTCCCGACGGCACCTATGTGAGAAATGGCCTCTATAATTATCTTGGGAGTGCTCAATATTGGTCCCCTCTCATCAAGTCAGGTGAAATTGAATCCAAATCCTATGAAGAATGGACCTCAAAAATCGATTGGCCAAAAGTTACCCGAGCTCCTGCATGGAGAAAATCAGTAGAGAATTATAACCAAGGAATTCCCACCGTCTGGACAGCTGTATTTACTCATAGGTGGAGTGTAGGTAAGATGAAATCAATATCTTCTAAGATCGATACCAAAACCGGTCTCCCCACCTATTTGCTCTTAGACCGAAAAAATGACCCGACGGGGGGAGGCTATTTTGGTAAGACTTTGTTTGATTACGGGAGCCAGCATTTTGAAAATGAAGCTCTTAATAATCTATACACCTACGCCCAGCGAGCCTTCTACCGAAAATTAGCTCCCGCCTATCGTAACAATCCGGAAATGACTATCGCGGTCGAACCCAACCATGAAAACGAAATCGTTTCGGGAAGCGATTCAATTGGCGATTATAATACGGGCAGTCTCGAAGGGTTCTATCATTATCTTTCCTCTCTTTATGGAAACATTGAATCGATCAATCAGATCATGGGCACAAACTTTACCGCCGACTTTTTTGATGCACCCCGTGACCTACTACGGGGAGAGTGGGATCAATATGTTTTCGAAAACCTCTTCTTTCAAGAGTGGGTCGAATACAACCGGATCATTGTCTCCAGAAGAGTCGGAACCAGTTATCGGGAATGTTTACTTGCCGGCTTTCCTCCTGAAATGATCAAATGTCATCAGATCCCAGACAGCTATGTGTTCGATTCGATTGTGGGAATTTCAGAAGGAAAGAAACGATTATCTCCCATAGACTGGCTTCTGACCACCGGGGCAGGTTTTGGATTTTCAAGGTATGGCACCTATTACGATCGCGAGTACAATATTGGTCAGGGTGCATACAGTTCTGGCTTTGATAATATGCTTATCGGTGAATACGCCTCCCTGAACGCCAGTCATGAAAAGTCGCTGGGGCAACTACTCTACCTTCGTAATCATGGGGTATCCGCTCTTCATGTGATGTGGTGGCCATCCCATCTCGACAAGGGTTACAATAAAGCACAGGAGTCAGCTCTTCGAGAGATGATATCCGAGCATGATAAACCCCGAAAGGGTCTGGCTGGTGGAATCAGTGAAATCAGACCCTGGCGTGGAAAAGCTCAGTCCTTTGACATTGCAAGCCTGGGAACAGGTCCCAGCCATACAGGCCTGCTTAAAAGTATTAAAAAAGATGGTTCCTTTGAAGGGACTGTCTACACCGTTCCATTCCATGCCCATGTCTCCGTTCAAGTTTTAGCCGAGAAGGAGTCTCTGTCCATTTCCTCCAGTGCAAAAGAACTTGCCAAAATCCCCAATACCCGTCCAGGCACAGTCGTGGAAGTAAATTTCGAGGTAACTGAAAAAAGCGACGCCATCTCAGTGAATTTCATGCATAAAGGTATAAAGCTCGAAGATAAAGCAATCAAACTTTACGATCTGAAGACAGGTCAAAAAGTGAGATTGGTTTATAAAATCCCTATCCTTATGGATGAGGTGAAACTATCAATAAGCTCTGTCCAAGATATTGAAATCGAGAACATTCTTGTCATTCATCACCAAGACGAAGTAGTTAACCTGGCCCACAAGGTCATGACGGGAAAGAGGCATCAAGGAGGGGTAACCTTTGACTGCCTTCCTCAATAATTTATCGTTTAAATCAAGCCATTCGGAACACCGTTACCCTATCAACAACTCTAAATATATGAAAAAGGTTACCATTCTAATCCTCTCCCTTCTCCTTTTTCATCTTGTGACCCAAGCAAAAGACAAACCAAACTTTTTAGTTATCTTAGTCGATGATATGGGATATTCCGACCTGGGTTGCTATGGGGGAGAAATTGACACACCCAATCTGGACGGACTGGCTGCCAACGGCTTACGCTTCTCCCAATTTTATAACACCGGTCGGTGCTGGCCTAGCCGGGCTTCCATTCTTACTGGCTACTACGCTCAACAAGTCCGGCGGGATGCCTTGCCTGGAATTAAAGGGGGCGGCGGGCGAGGTGTCCGTCCGAAATGGGCACCTTTGGTAACTGAATTTCTCAAAAAAGACGGTTATCGAAACTATCACAGTGGCAAGTGGCATATTGACGGAAAAGTTCTGGAAAATGATTTTCATGAATCGTGGCGGGTCAACAACCAGGGAAATTTCTTTTCTTCCAAAGGGAATTTATTAAATGACATCCCCTATCAGCCCGAGCAGGAGCCTAAAAATTATTACTCCACCACCGCCACCGCTAATCATGCGATCAAATGCCTTACTGAACATTCTCAGGATCATACAGACAAACCGTTCTTTCATTACCTGGCATTTATTGCTCCTCACTTCCCCCTCCATGCTCCGCAAAAGGTTATTCAAAAATATAAGAACCGCTACCTTGCCGGTTGGGATAAAATTAGAGAGCAAAGATTTGCAAAGCAGAAAAAGATAGGGCTAATCAATACCACTCTTTCCAAGCTCGAACCGGAGGTCGGCCCACCCTACTCATTCCCTGATGCGATCCAAAAGCTCGGCCCCGGTGAGATTAACAGGCCAGTCGCTTGGAATCAATTATCCCAAGAACAAAAGATATTTCAGGCCACTAAGATGGCCATTCATGCCGCGATGATTGAAATTGTGGATCAGGAAATCGGCCGCGTTCTCGTGCAGTTAAAAAAGATGGAGGCGTTTAAAAATACCCTCATTCTTTTCGCATCCGACAATGGCGCCAGTGCAGAGATCATGGTTCGTAGCGGTGGGCATGACCCACAGGCACCCTTGGGAAGTGCAAAATCATACCTCTGCCTGGGACCCGGCTTTTCCAGTGCCGGCAACACCCCGTTCCGGCGGCATAAAACCTGGGTACATGAAGGTGGAATCAGCACTCCCCTGATCGCGCATTGGCCCAAAGGCATAAAAGCAAAAGGAGCACTCCGTCATTCCCCTTCCCATGTCATCGATATCGTCCCCACCATCATGGAAATGGCAGGCATTCAAAAACCACACAGTTGGAAAAATCAAAAAGTTCCAACCGCTCCCGGCAAAAGCTTACTGCCAACATTTGCATCCGAAATAACCATTGAACGGGATCACCTCTGGTGGTTCCATGATGGACACCGAGCCGTTAGGCAGGGAGATTTCAAATTGGTCTCCGCCAAAAATCAATCATGGGAATTATACGACCTGAAAAAAGATCGGGCTGAATCCAAAAACCTCGTCCAACAAAAGCCCGAATTGAAGCGGCAGCTTGAAACAATTTGGAATGATCAGGTGGAAGAATTTAAGGCGTTACTTATTAAATAAGCACTTCAAGAATCAATTGTGGTCCGCAAATGTTTACCCTTACAAACTTTATTTAAAACATATTCGATCTTTTAATTTTTCTTCGAGGAAATGTAATTTTCCAGCTTCTTGAATAATTCATTTTCCCAAGTAATAAATTTTTTAACTTTCGGATGGGATGTGGGTTTACCTTCCTTCCAAATTGGGACCATCGATGTCCAAATGCCTTCACCCTTCATGCGGGAATAAACTGCTCAACCCACATGAATTACGATTAAAAGATAACTTAGGGATGCAGAGAATTCGTGCAAACCAACCGCAAGGTCCTGCATTAGCCCGCGCGTAAATCCTAATGTATATAAACCTGCAATTAATAAACCCGATAAAGGCAAAAGGACTAGGCACAGGTACATACTTATGTGAATTGCCTTCGCCAGATACTGATGTGCCATCGGTACAGCTTTACTAGCCCCGAGGAATGTTTTGTATTTCCTCATGTAAAGATAACGAAAGACCACAATGAGGAGAAATATGATTGAGAAAACCACCTCAAAATACAGCAATCCCGTATCTTTTAATTGAGATAAATCATCCAACTGCTTAATCATCCCATAGGCATAAAGAATAATAAATCCCCAATGCAACATCTTCGCGGTATGGGTGTGGGTATGGGTATGGGTGTGTTAAACCATCATTGCGTTATGTTGTAGCATGGGCAAAGCATGATTAAATCGGTTTCTTCGACGCCTTCTTTAGCATTTTCACTAAATCTAATAATCCTCTTTTGGGTTGATCGGCATTCCATACGGCCGTTGAATCAAGGTAATGCCTAGGCTTGGACATTTTTATAAAAGTCACGCCAGGTTGAGATATTTTCTTCATATCTTCGGGAAGAATGGCAACACCTGCACCCCCCGCGACCAAACCCATTACCTCGGACAAACCGTTTGCTTTGATATTCACTTTAATTTTAAGGCCCGCGAGTTTAGATATCTCAGCCAGTAATTTCGGACGCCCCGGAAATCCCTCTTCATTAAGACTTACAAATGGTTCTCCAATAAGCTCATTTAAATCAACCGATTTCCTTAATGCCAATAGGTGATTGTCAGGCACAACGACTGCCATAGGGACCCGCAGGATTTTCTCGATAACAAATGCCTTACTTAGCTTATCTCGGGGATCCCCAAGCAATGCAAGGTCGATTCTTCTCTCCTTCAAAGCCACTTCCTGTTTCGCAGGTGTCATCTCCTCAATTTGAATAGTGATATCTTGATGAATTTCCTTAAATGCCCGCATCCCTTCAGCTAGAAAACCGCTCAAAACTGGTGATATATAGCCAACCCTTAAAACATCGCCCATTTCAATTCTGCTGGGTTGTAAGGTCTCTTTCATTTGTTCAGCTCGGGATAATATCTCCTCAGCAAATTCCAGAGCTAACTGGCCCTTACAGGTTAAAGATAAACCACGAGGGCCTCTGATAAATAATTCGACTCCTAATTCGTTTTCTAAATTTTTTAATTGTCGGGAAATGCCAGGTTGAGAAATTCTTAACTTTGTAGCCGCACGGCTAATGCTTTTTTCTTTTGCACAAGTAACAAAATAAAGTAAATGACGAAGCTCCATCTGGCATAACCAAAAAGCATAGCTCCCATAAGGGCAAGATATTAGCTTATTTTATAAAATAATGATAAAGTCGTGAGATAAGTAATCTCGACTACCTGTCTAACCCTAAAAAATTATCATGACTGAAAATAATGAATCCTTCGAACAACCAAATATAGCGGATAAAGCACCCGCAGTAATGAAATTATCTCCAGGAGAATATTGGTGGTGCTCATGTGGGAAATCTTCCAAGCAACCATTTTGTGATGGCTCGCACCAAGGCACATCCTTCCAGCCCAAGAAAGTAGAAATCAAAGAAGAATCAACTGTTGCCCTCTGTAATTGTAAACAGTCCAACAATGGAGTTTTTTGTGACGGTTCCCATGTAAATCTCTAAAAAGATATCAATTAAAATAAAACCTATAGATTATATGAATAAAATTTATCTACTAAGTCTAGTTGCCTGCACTACTTTAATTTCGGCAAAACCAATTGATTTTAATTTTAAAGATCCCAAAGGGATTAATAATATTATTTTTCAAATGGATGCTCCTCTTGAATCAATAAATGGTTCGGGTGATGCGGTATCAGGTCAAGTCACATTCGACCCAAGTAAGCCCGAATCTACTAAGGGAATTATTTATCTGGAATCAAAAAGTCTCCATGTCGGAAATCCTGTCCTTAAGGAACACATGCACGGCGATGATTGGTTGGAAGTTAAGAAGTTTAACCAAATTAAATTCCAACTCTTGAAACTTCATAACATCAGAAAAGTTAAGAATGATTACTTAGCCGATGCAAAAGGTAAGATGTCTATACGTCACATTACAAATGAGATTAACATTCCCGTAAAAATTACTTATTTAAAAGACTTACTCATTAAAAGAAATCGCACTCCTGGCGACCTTCTTATTCTACGCTCCAAATTTATTGTAAAGCGGGAAGATTTCGACATCCAAAAAGGTGAAAACCTCGACAAAGTTGCCAATGATATCGAGATTTCTTTGAATCTGGCCGGGGCCGCTCCAAAAAAATAGTAGTTTACTCTCTTTTAGGCCCCAAGAAACTCCTCGTTGAGTCAATTATTAATATGTACGGTACAATCAGACTTTTACATTCGTATTAA
This sequence comes from Opitutia bacterium, assembly GCA_018646565.1. Classification (GTDB taxonomy): domain Bacteria; phylum Verrucomicrobiota; class Verrucomicrobiia; order Opitutales; family Seribacteraceae; genus Seribacter. The sequence goes on from JABGUO010000433.1 coordinate 10,539, forward strand.
TTTTTCATATACTTACTTTTTGTTGCAGAAGGGTTCTCGATTCTGCAACCACCAGTAATTTCATTAACCTTGATTGGTGCCTTTATTCTTGGGGGCAAATCGAAATGCATTCCTTTCCCTTCCCTTCCACATTTAACCTACCGAGAAGAAAAAATAGTATTAATTATATCGGAATTAATTTTTTTTTGGATTTGTAAAATAACATTCGGATTTTAAAATGGTAAGATTTACCACTTCGAAGACATTATGCTATTGTGACTCTCAAATCTATTGTAATTGTAAGCTTGTCTATTTTAAATCTCCCACTTACGGCAGAGGTCGACTTCAATCGTGAAGTACGTCCCTTACTGGCCAGTAAGTGCTACGCCTGCCATGGCCCGGACGAAGAGGGAAGAAAAGCAAAACTACGGTTGGATATTCGGGATGATGCTCTAAAAAATGATGTGATTGTTCCCGGCGAGTTTGAGGAAAGTGAATTGCACTACCGAATTCACTCAGACGATCCGGACGAAATCATGCCACCTCCGGAATCTCATGCTTCCCTTACCCAAAAAGAAAAAGAATTACTCGACCAATGGATTAAGGAAGGAGCAAAGTATGCCAAGCATTGGGGTTTCGTCACGCCCACTTCTCCACCTGTACCTGAGGGCATAAAATCATGGATCCGAAATCCAATCGATTCCTTTATCTCGGAGAATTTAAAAAGTAAGAACTTTACACCCTCCGAAGAAGCCGACAAATATTCACTCGTTCGCCGGCTTTACCTCGATCTCATTGGATTACCCCCCACCCCAGAACAAGCGGATGCGTTCGTTTTCGATAACCGGCCAGATGCCTACCAAAAACTGGCTGATCAATTAATTGCATCCAATCATTACGGTGAGAAATGGGGGCGTGAATGGCTCGACCTCGCCCGCTATGCTGACACCAATGGCTACGAAAAGGATAGGCCCCGCGAAATTTGGCACTACCGTGACTGGGTAATCCGTGCCCTCAATGCCGATATGCCCTACGATCAATTCACCATTGAGCAATTGGCGGGTGACATGCTTCCAAACCCAACATTAGACCAAAAGATCGCAACCGGCTTTCACCGCAACACCCAGCTTAATGAGGAAGGTGGCATTGACCCTCTTGAATTCCGCTTCCATGCAGCAGTTGACCGCGTGGCGACTACAGGAACAGTATGGATGGGATTAACCACGGGATGTGCTCAGTGCCACACCCATAAGTACGACCCAATAACCCACGATGAATACTTCGGAATAATGGCTCTACTCGATAATGTGGAAGAACCAGATCTCTTCCTTATTACTGAACAGCAAAAGAAACTTACCCAGGAAATTGAAAGTCAGGTTTCCCGAAAAGTCAAAGATCTCATCGCACGACATTCTAACTTCGAACAATCCTTCTCTGAATGGCAAACCAGCACGGAGGCAAGTACAACCAAATGGGAAGTCTTGATACCGACGGGATGGAAAACCAACCTTCCAAAACTTGAAAAAATGGAGGATGGTTCGATTTTTGCATCCGGAGATTTTACCAAGCGTGATGTTTATGATTTAAACTTCACCTCAGATTCAGAAATTACTGCTTTTCGCATTGAAGCCTTGCCAGACGATCGGTTACCGGGGAAAGGGCCGGGTCGGGCATTCTATGAAGGACGCAATGGTACATTTTTTCTCAGTGAAGTAACCGCATTGACCAAAGGCTCAGCAATCCAATTTCTTAAACCATCGAGCCATGGAGGTAATGGGGGTGAAAATACTATAGACGGAGATGGATCATCAGGCTGGAACTCTGGAGGTAACGGCATCGAACACCACTTGGTTCTTCCCTTGAAGAAACCAATCCCTGCCAAGCAACCATTCTCATTATCAATGCTTTTTGAAAGGCATTTTGTAGCTTCATTTGGTCGGTTCCGGATATCCGCATCTTCATCCACTAAGCTAATTAAACCGATGCATTTAGGATCTAAGGTCGAAGACTTGATCGCCAAAGACAACAGGGCATCACAGGAAACTGACTTCCTCAAGCAGGTATACCTCGAAAAAGTCTTTCTCAATCAGAAAGAAAACAATCAATTGTTTGGTACTTTATCTCGTTGGATTTGGGACGAAAAAAATAGTCAGACCGCTCAGACTTTATATTTCAGTAAAACTTTTGAGCTTCCTGAAGTACCCAAATCAGGCAGGCTTGCTTTTACCTGCGACGATGAATCTGAGTTTTTCATCAACGGGAAAAAGGTTGCCAGTAATACATTGTGGAACGAACCAGTCTCCATAAATCTCAATAAAAACTTCGTGAAGGGAAAGAATACGATTGCGGTTAAAGCCACGAACAATGGTGGCCCGGGTGCTCTTATTGCTCAACTAAACTTGGTTATGCCAAAAGGAAAAAAACAAAGCATTCCAAGTGATGACAGCTGGCTTTTTACCAAGCAAAAACCAGTCGATGAGAAGTGGAAGACAAAAGGGCTTACCGATGGACGCAAACCCAAAATCATCGGTAAACCCGGAGATGCTCCCTGGAAAAGTATTTCAGTACCTCTCTCCGGTAAATCAGAACTGGCCGAGTTGAAACGAAAAATTCCGCAAAGCCGTAAGTCATTAGTCATGCAAGAACGACCTGTTGACAACCCTCGC
>JABGUO010000434.1 GCA_018646565.1 Opitutia bacterium
CAATCACCCTAAAAACTGGAAAACGATCACGCTGTTGGGCAAATGCCAAGTCAGTTCTTACTTTAGTTCCGTTGGTTGCCCGGGCCAGATTAAAATTCTCGGATGGTAAGCCAAAAATCTCAACTTCATCCAAACCAACATATCCAGACCAAAAGTTCAGCCGTAATTCAACCACTTCGATCGGTTTCCAATGTATTTCCTTGTATCCCCCCCAATCTTCTTCCCAAGTTGGGGTTTTATTTCTTATTTTATTCCGATTTTCAGCAACTCCACGCCAAATCTCAGTCGCTTTTGCTTTTCTGGGATGAGTTTGAGAAAACTCAGGAAAACGGCTACCAAATTCAATGTCCTGAAATACCGCCGTCATAGAGTAGTAATCCTGAATCGAAATGGGATCAAATTTATGGTTATGGCATCGAGCACAACTCATGGTAACTCCAAGCATAGAGGCACCAACAGTCTGCATAATCTCATCCATCCGGTCCGCACGGGCTTGCCTGATCGCAGAAGCTTCCTGCCCAACCGTGGCCGCAGGAACATGAGGTCCAGCAACTAAAAAACCTAGGGCTTCCCCCACTCCCATGCCGTCACCAGCCAACTGTTGTTTAACAAATTCATCATAAGGCAAATCCTGATTAAATGCCCGAATCACATAATCCCTGTACACCCAAGCAAGTTTGCGATAGAGGTTTGACTCCGAACCATTGGTTTCTGCCCAACGAATCACATCCAACCAATGCTGAGCCCATCGCTCGCCAAAGTGCGGGGATGCCAATAATTCATCGACTAAAACTGTGTAAGCTTGCTCCGGATTCTTTTTATAATCAGAAAGAAAATCAGCCACCCTAGATGGCTGAGGCGGCAAACCCGTCAAAACTACAGATGCACGACGAATTAAAGATAATGGATCCGTTTTCTTGTTTGCCGGTATTCCCTCAACCTTAAGGCGTCGATCGATAAAAGAATCGATTGGATTCTTCGATTTCTTGGGGATAGTCGGACGGTCAATCGATTGGAATGCCCAATGATCCGTTCCCTCTTCAATTTTATCCTTCATTTGGCCGGGCCACACAGCTCCTTCTGCAATCCATTGTTCCAATAATTCGACTTCATCGTCAAAAAGCTTACCCCCTTTGGGAGGCATACCAATTTCCGGATCATCGCTTTTAATCACTTCAATCATGTAACTTTTATTGGGCTTCGCAGGAATAACTGCAGATAAACCAGAATCTCCCCCTTTGAGGAGATGAACCCGACGATCGACCCGAAATCCTGATTTTGATTTATCAGGACCATGACAATCTATGCAATAATCCTCAAGCAGGGGGAGTATGTCATCCTCAAACTTAAGCTTTGCGAATGAAAATACCTTTATAAAAACTATCAGGAAAAGTACTAGAGCGAAATTTTTAAAGGTCATTTAAAGTTGAAAACAAATGTAGAAAGGTGAGGTATTAAATATATTATATTAAATAACCTATAATTAAAAAACATAATTGGCAATTTTCAAACAATTACTAAGTCATTCATACAAAATGACCTAAATAATACTTATTGGGACAAATTATTTAATGCTTCCTTAACGAGACTTGATTAAAGGAGCCGTTTGCTCTGGAGAAGTAATTCCATGAGGGAGTTCCATTATTTTTAAATTCCGAAAGTGAATCTCAGAACCTTCCGATTCTAGGCAAAGATAACCCTTTTTATATTGTGAATTACGAATTCCATTCACAAATTTCCCATTTACCGAAAGCTTAACCACGCCATCTACACATACCACATCATAAGTATTCCACTCCCCTCTTCCCTTACATCGGTTCTCCAAAGACTTGCTCCGACTGCCCCGCGGGTTATCCGGAGTGGCTTTCAATCCGCCTGCTCCGAAAAGCTCGCCATGTACATAGGCAATAGGGGGAGGCTGTTTTCCTTTTTTAGTATTCAATTTAACCCAATCCAGCTCTAACATTTGAATTTCCAAGCCTTTGGGTAAGCGGTTCCCAAATGGAATCGCATCGCTCCATGCAAAAATACCTGAATTCCCCCCTGACTCCATATGCCTCCATTCCACATGGAGTAGAAAGTTTTCGTACTGCCTCTCACTGCGCATTACGCCAATCGGTTTTCCCCTGCAAACGAGCAAGCCATCTTTTACATACCAAGTGTCTGGTGATGTGTTTACATCCACCCAACCACTCAAATCTTTACCATTAAAAAGAGCCTCCCACTGAGGTACTTCAGAAGCCTGTAATGCAATGGTGCACGAGGATAAAAAGAACAGATATGAAATTCTCAAAAAGACGAAAAAGTTGCAAAGTTTCATAATAAGTAAGATTCGTTTAATACAAATCCATATCAAACTCGTTAAAAACTTTAGGCTTTGGCAAGCTCGAAACCGTCTTTTCCGTCCTTTACAATCCAACCCTCAGCCAGTAATTCATCGCGCAACTGATCGGCAATGGACCATTCTTTTGACTGTTTCGCATCCCATCTGCGCTGGGCAATCGCTTCAATCTCACCAGGCACTTCAATTTTTTGGTCCGATTTGGGCTGTATAATAAGGCCCAGAGCATCACAAGTTGCCTGAAATCCTTTTCGGAGAGAATTGAGCTCATCTTTCTTACCCTCCCATTCTCCTCGCTCGAAAGCTTCGTTCAATTCTCGAATTAATCGAAAACACCTCCCCAGTGCTTCCGGGGTGTTCAAATCATTGAGTAATGCCTCCTGAACCGGATAAAAAGGACCAAACTCAACCTCAAGTTTCTCTCCGCTTGCA
>JABGUO010000067.1 GCA_018646565.1 Opitutia bacterium
CATATGGCCAATCAACGCATTTTGCCAGTCCACTACATAGAGGGAACCATCGGGAGCGAATTCTAAATCGGTGGGTCTGAAATTTAAATCTTTGGAGACGAAAAGATCATGTCGGTACTCAGTTGTGAATCCTGGATCCTGATCGATGACTTTATGCTGCTTCGCTCCTAAGAACCCGATATTGTTATTGATCAGTACATCTCCCTGAACCTCGTCTGGGAAATGCCTACTGGATACAAACTCAATACCGGATGTAGGACGAACTTTATTGGAGGTAATTAAGTCTGGTGCTTGTATATTAGCGCCGTAGCGAGCCTTCACCATTCCTGGTAACATCCATGACATCTTAGTACCCGATGTATGGAGAAATAATTCCTGCCCGAATTCATTCACGGCCACACCCCAAGGATTAGGGATGCTAAATTGAGCGTGACGAATTAATTTACGGGATCTTGGATCATAGCGAAAGAATCCACCATTAGAGCCTCTTTGTGGTCCAAATACAGTTTCAACATGACTGTGCAGGAAAACCCCTTCGCACATGATAATTGCTCCTGATGGATCAGCACAGAAAGATGAAATCGCATGGTGGGTATCGTGATCATCAAATCCGGAAAGCAACACTTCTTTTTGGTCGTATTTGTCGTCTCCATTGGTGTCTTGTAAAAAAACAAGACTTCCGCTTTGGGAAACATAAACTCCGTTGTGTGCAATTTCAAAACCGATGGGAATATGCAGATCGTCGGCATAATTGGTCTGTTTATCTGCTTTGCCGTCCTTGTTTGTATCCTCCAGAATGATAAGCTTATCTTTAGGGAGTGGATCCCCGATTCGATAATGCGGGTAACTTGCCATGGTTGCCACCCACAGCCTACCTTGGTTGTCAAAAGACATCTGCACGGGGTTGGCTAGGTCTGGAAATATTTTTTCATCCGCGAATAATTCGATTTTGTAGCCTTTCGCTACTTCGATTTTGGTTTTTGCAATTGGAGCCGGAGTATATTTTACCAATCCATTTTTGCTGTTTTTTTCGGGTGGTAAATAATTAGTCGGAACATCTGGAAGTTTCGGGCTTTTCGCTTCAGCTGCTTTTACATCAAAGGGTTTATTTTGAAGGACAGACCAGATCGCTTCGTCCCGGATACGAGTGTATTCTCTAGTTTTTTCAATCTCATAAGGGTAGTTTTGAGGACCGAACGGGTTATATCTCCTGCCGTAAACATGGACACCGTTGGGTACTTTATAATCGTTTAACCAGTAAAAGTTTTTGTCCATGACTGCTTCGTGCACTTGATTTCGGAGTTTTTCATCAATTTTAGAATTCGGAAAAATTGAATCTGCAAGGAAAGTCGCAAGTTTACGGTACCCATGGTCGTTGTAGAGTGCACCGTCAATAGAGTGAGCCTTACCATCCTTGTACCACTCTGTGGAAGGTGTATAAGTATCTATAAAAAGGACTCCGTTTACCTTTGCCACTTCCCCCATTGCGTCTGTGTAAAGTTTTAGATTTCGGTTCTGCGATTTACCGCTTGTTACGCCCGGGGTTGACTGAATTGCGGTAGGTGAGATTAAGACTACTTTTGGATTTCCCTGTCCATAACTCATCGACTTGGTATGACTAAGAAAACCGCTCAACTCCTTTTTAAATCGATTCAATTCCCTAGGACCATCAAAAGACGAGTTAAATCCAAAGAAGCAAATTACAACATCTGTTTTGAGTGATGAGAGCCATTGATCAGGAGTGGGGAAGTGCCCTTCAGGTTTTGTCTCAGCTTTCAGATCCTTATGGATTAATTCATTTGCACCGGGGAAAGCATATTGTCCTTGCTGTTCACGACTTGGGTGGGGGCGGAATCCAGGGGTATTCCCTTCGTCGCAAATATTACGAATAGTTAGGTTTGCATTTGGAAAACGGAGAAAGATTTCCGTTTCAAAATGGCCATAATGAACCATCCTTGAACCCATTCCGGACCCAACAAGGGTGACCACATTTCCTTTTTCCAAGTCAATCTTGGCGTAGGATGAAATGGATATCATCAACGATGAACAAATGAGGAGCAGATTACGAAGATTTGATGCAGGCATAGTAGTGAAATTAAATAGTTACGAGCAGTGATACATTTTGACGCTTTTATTGGAGTTCACAAATGAAAACTCATCAGAATCATTAAATTTAATAGAATTATCTCCATTTCTTTCTTTTTTGTTATTATTTGCTGATTGTTTATGAGTGGATTTGAAATAATAAGATTGGTTCATGCGTGATGCGATTTCACGAAAATGGTGGGAAGGATTGAACTATTTGAAAAGCCTTAAGACAAACTAGAGTTTAGCTGATCATTGGCTTAACCGCGTGTCCATGGACATCAGTCAGTCGGAAGTGACGTCCCTGATATTTAAAGGTCAGACGTTCATGATCGATTCCAAGCAGATGTAAGATCGTGGCGTGAAAATCATGCACATGCACACCGTTCTCGGCCACATTGTAAGAGTAATCATCTGATTTCCCATAGGTCATCCCGGGTTTTACTCCGCCCCCGGCAAACCAGGTGGAAAAATTTCTGGGATGGTGATCTCTCCCGAAATTGGTTCCATTGAATTTTCCCTGGCAATAATTGGTCCGTCCAAACTCTCCACCCCAAATAACCAAAGTATCCTCGAGCATGCCTCTCTGTTTTAAATCCTTTACCAACGCGTAGGATGCCTGGTCAGTTTCTTTGCACTGTTTTTTTATCCCGCCCGGTAACCCTCCATGCTGGTCCCAACCCGGATGATAAAGTTGGATAAAGCGAACCCCTTTCTCGGCCAGCCTCCGGGCCAACAAACAGTTGGCTGCAAAAGTTCCGGGCTTCCGGGCTTCTTCTCCATATAAAGAAAAAGTGGAATCCGGTTCTTTATCAATTGCGGTGACTTCAGGAATGGAACTTTGCATCCGAAATCCCATTTCATACTGTGCAATTTTCGTTTCCAGTGATGGATCTCCCGTCTTCTCAAGCTGTAGTTCGTGAAGCTTTTTCAAATGATCGAGCATACTGCGTCGACCTTTTACGGAAATTCCCTCTGGACTGTTTAAATAAAGAATTGCGTCCTTATCTGAGCGGAAACGAGTACCCGCATGCTTGCCGGGAAGAAATCCGCTTCCCCACAATCTTGAAACCAAAGGCTGACCGCCTTTCCCTTTTGTTTTGAGAACCACAAAATTGGGCAGGTTTTCATTCATGGATCCCAGACCGTGGGATAACCAGGACCCCATG
>JABGUO010000068.1 GCA_018646565.1 Opitutia bacterium
ATAAAGAAGTTGTTGGTTTTCAGGAAAAAGATGGTTTTAAAGTGGCCGGAAAGTTCCCCAAGTTAGTGGGTTTAACAGATGGAACTGAACTGAACATTCATGTGCTACGCCTAGGGGATGAAAACAGTTCCACCAAACTGAAGCTAATGCAAGTGGCTGGAAAAAAGCCAACACGCATTGGGAAAAAGCCCTATATCCATTCTACTGCCGGGTTATCTTATCTTACCATATTCGTAAATAATGTTGAAAAAGTTATTTCCCAGGCAGAAAAATATGGTTATCAACCATACGCACAAAGCCCCCAGGTTCTCCCTGAAGGATTACCGCAAGATATCTGCCTTCTGATGCTTAAAGATCCGGATGGCAACTTTGTAGAAATTGTGGGTCCATTAACAAAGACTCTCCAAAAAAAGCAGTAATCTTACTCCAATAAACCTTATCAATTGAGGCTGTATAGATTATTGATTCCTGAAATTTTATTACCAAGGATCGTTTGAAATTTTATTTCAAACTAAAACGCACAATCCAGGCACAAGCTAAATCAATGGTAGACAGAGACTTAAATTAAATTGCTCGGGTTTGAACCACATAAATAGAGGTGTGAATTTTAAACAAAATATTTCTTATTCTATACTTGGCATAAGATGTGCAGAATGGTAAGATGGAAGGATTAATTTAACTTTTTTAGACTTTTACGAAAACGGTAATAATTTGTCTCAAATTTGATACTTTAATTTATTATACTATAACATCTTTAAATAACAATTGTTGAACCTGGCGGAATAACTACAATGAACAATACAAACAAACCTTGGAATAAAGAAAAATCTTCCCACAACATCGACGAAAATTATTCTCGTCCTAATCTCCCTGCGAATAACGCGGATCATCAATCTTACAGTGGAAACGAACTCACTAAAATATTATTTCTGAGCAAAAGAGGAATGTCGCGCTCCCCTCTTGCTAGAGAAATGATGCGTACTCTTCTTGAAGGAACTCAATTATTTGGGAGAGTTCGTACTTCATCACGAGGTGTAACCGAAGCCTATGATCAATGTCCAATTGATGCGAGAATGAGTAAATTCTCGACTAAACTGGGGTATTTTCTCCAAGGATTTTCTAGATTCGCAACAATTCCGGATCTTGCAAGTGCTGACATCATAATTACTTTAGATCATGAAAGCGAAGAGTTTGTAAATTTACACAAATCATTTATCCGCGGAATTTCACGACCACTTGGTATATTCTTTTCTCCTGGTAGTGATCCCTACATTCAGGATCCCTACGAAAGGGGTGAGGATGAGGATGTCGATGACCATTACGATGAAATCGTTTCTTCGATTGGATACGGTTGTTCCAAGCTTTACGCACAACTTCCTTCTTTAATCGGTTAAGGAATCCCAAAACCGTTCCGGTAGACTGTAGAACCGGCAGGTTAGTTCTTTAGGCATTGCCTAATTACACTTTGATCTATTGTATGAACCGTGTGGTTGGGGCAATTGATTGGATTGAATTGGGTGTAATTAGTTAAACATACCAGTTAAATTCCTTTTGTTTCATTGTAGTGTTTATACTTTTGTTCGTATCCGGCGTTCGGAGGTTTGTATAACTTCCGGATAAACCTATGAAAAATAATAACGAACAAAATATTGTTCTCTCAAACGCAGAACTGTTGCAGGGTGTGTTTCAAGAATATTGTGCTGAGATCAAAAAGGCACTTATTGAACAATCTTACACAAAGCCAACTCCGATCCAAGAGCAATGCATGCATCCCATTTCTGAAGGGAAAGATGTAATTGGCATCGCCCAGACTGGAACGGGGAAGACGGCAGCATTTTCGCTTCCTCTATTACAAAGAATGCAGGCAAACGATCGTCAGTTCAAAACACGAAACCCTAAAGTTTTAATGCTCGCGCCCACTCGTGAACTTGCCTCACAAATTGGAGAAAGTATAGAAAAATATGGCACTAACCTTCCCTTTCGGCACACTGTTATTTTTGGAGGTGTGGGACAAAAACCACAGGTAAATGCATTGCGAAGAGGAGTGAACATTCTAGTTGCCACTCCAGGCAGGTTAATCGATTTAATGGATCAGGGTCATATCCACCTGGAAGAAATTTCCTGTTTTATCCTTGATGAGGTCGATCGTATGCTAGACATGGGATTTATTCATGCGATTCGAAGAATTCTCAAGGTTGTCCCTGAGGATAGACAAACCTTATTCTTTTCTGCAACCATGCCCCCAGCGATGGAAAAACTTGCTCTTTCTATGGTGCGGAAAAATCCTATTCGGGTTTCAATCGCACCAAAGGAACCAGCTGTGGACAGGATCAAACAATCTCTTTTTCGAGTTCCCAAAAGTAGTAAATTAAATCTGCTTCTCAAACTTTTTGAAAATGAGGATTTAAAAAAAGTGGTCGTCTTTACCCAGATGAAACACATGGCAAACCGAGTGGCAAAAAAACTCCAGAGCGTAGAAATCTCTTGTGCCGCAATTCATGGAAATAAAAGCCAGGCTGCTCGAACCAAGGCACTACAAAACTTTAAAAGCGGTTCTTCTCGTGCTTTGATTGCTACTGATGTGGCAGCACGTGGACTGGATATCAACAATGTGACGCACGTTATTAATTTTGACTTACCGGTGGAAGCAGAAACCTATGTCCATAGAATTGGTCGTACTGCCCGTGCGGGAGCAGAGGGAGAGGCATTCTCATTTTGTGGAAAAGACGAGGCGGACCAACTTAGAAGTATTGAGAAGTTACTCCGCAAACCAATACCAGAAAAAGAAACCCCCGAATTGCCCAAAGTGGAGAATAAAAACAGAGAGGATGAATTTTCGAATAGAAGCAGACCACCGCAGAGAAGATTTTCAAGGAAACCAAATTCGAATAATTCTTCACCCGCCCAAAACAGACCGCGAAATCGATCCAGGAACCGACATTAAGTAAAACCAGATCGAGCGGGTAAATTTGCTTTTATCCAGTCTTCGCATTTGCCCCCCACTTTTATTTTATATATTTTTAACTGAGTACTAGTAATAGGTACCTATTGACAACGGAGATTTTCCCCCATGAGTTCGACCTGTAAATCGATTGTTAACAGTAAAATTTTTCAAAGGCTTATACTGGTAACCATACTACTTGCAGGAGTGGTGGTGGGGGTTCAAACCTACAAAGCTTTTGCTAGGGAGCATGCCATCGTGCTCAATACCTTGGATTCATTCATTTTGGGAATTTTTGTGATTGAGGCAGTCATTAAAATTCTAGCTGAAGGAAATCGTCCCCAAAATTATTTTAGAAATCCATGGAATATTTTTGATTTTATTATTGTCGTCGCCTGCTTGCTCGGTCCTGTTATCAATTTGGGTGCGGATTTTCTTCCCGTTCTTCGGTTAGCCCGTATTCTACGAGTTCTTCGCTTGGTATCGGCAATTCCAAAACTCCAACTCCTTGTCAGTTGCCTACTAAGAAGTCTACCATCGATGTTCTATGTCAGTATCCTGCTTTTTCTTCTTTTTTATATCTATGGCACGATGGCGGTATTTTTATTTGCGGAAAATGACCCCATACACTTTAGAAATCTCCAAACTTCCATTCTCTCTCTTTTTCGGGTGGTTACTTTAGAAGATTGGACCGATGTAATGTATATCAATATGTATGGATCAGAAAATTACGGTTACAGTTCCAATGACCTAGCTAAGTGGACCCCTATTTCCTGCTCCTCGCCTCTTGGAGGGGCTTTATTCTTTGTGAGTTTTGTATTAATTGGAACCATGATTGTACTGAATCTTGTAATCGGAGTCATTATGAACAGCATGGACGAATCGAATGCTGAAATGAAAATAAAACAAGAATAAATTCGTAGAAAAACCTGTCCTGAACCCTTGCGCGACGGAATTTACGACTTACAATTAAAAATGGAAAAAATTGCCGGAGAAATGGAAGTAATTAAGAAGTTACTGGAAGAAAAGAAATCCGGGCAGGATTGAAATCAAAACCGCAGCAAACAACCTGACTACTTGCAAAATCTTTCATTTCGTAAATTCGCATCTTTCCCCATACCGACAATAACCGGGGTTTGCTTTTGCCAAACCCAAAGAAAGTCTTCATCTTAAAACACACTTAATTTAAAAAATGGCAGACGAAGAAAAACAATACGACTTTCTCGTAATCGAGAAAAAATGGCAGAAGTTTTGGGAAGAAGAAAAGACTTTCCGGGCGGAGGATAACTCAGAAAAACCAAAGTTTTATGCATTGGATATGTTCCCCTACCCCTCAGGTGCCGGTTTACATATTGGACACCCGGAAGGTTATGTCGCATCTGATATTCTCGCTCGATACAAGAAGGCATGCGGTTTTAATGTACTTCATCCGATGGGGTGGGATGCTTTCGGTCTACCTGCAGAACAATACGCAATTAAAACTGG
>JABGUO010000435.1 GCA_018646565.1 Opitutia bacterium
ACCGCTGCTGTCCCCCCTGAGAGCATTGTTGCCCCCTCCCCTTCTTTACCCTCTCAAGACGAATCTGATCCAAAAGTGGATGACTCGATTCCCGCTCCGTTGCCACTTTCCCCTGCTGTCCGGAAAATTCTGGCTGAGACCGATATTGACCCCACCACAATTTCAGGAACTGGAAAAGACGGTCGTATTACGAAAGCCGATGTACTTGCTGCTAAAAGTGCCGCCCCTTCGCCCACAGTGGCTCCCCCTTCTACTCCGGTGAACCCTCCACAGGCAGTACCGGTTACTCCTGCCTCTCTTGATAGTCGAAGCACCCGCCGGCCCCTTTCTCCAATCCGTAGGAAAATTGCCTCACGATTGGTGGAGGCACAGCAAACCGCCGCCATTTTATCGACCTTTAATGAGGTTGATCTTTCCGCCATCATGGCATTACGAAAAAAGCATCAAGATTCTTTCGTAAAACAAAATGGGGTGAAACTCGGGTTTATGTCATTTTTCGTAAAGGGCGTGGTTCATGCCCTTCGTGCCGTTCCGCAGATCAATGCTCGGATGGAAGGAAATGAATTGGTTGAAAATCATTATTTTGACATCGGAGTCGCAGTCGGCACCAAGAAGGGACTGGTCGTACCCGTGTTACGGGATTGTGACCAACTTGGCTTTGCCGAAATTGAACAATCTATTGTTCAGTATGCTGAGAAAGCTCGAACTGGTGGGATTACTCTTCAGGATATGCAGGGTGGTTGCTTTACTATCACTAATGGGGGTATTTACGGTTCCCTTTTATCGACTCCGATTATTAATCCGCCCCAGAGTGGTATACTGGGAATGCATTCGATCCAAGAACGGCCAGTCGCAGTGAATGGAGAGGTGGTAATTCGTCCGATGATGTATACTGCACTTTCTTATGACCACCGAGTGGTGGACGGAAAAGAAGCAGTTACCTTTTTGGTGAAGTTGAAGGAAGCGATGGAAGACCCTGCTCGCTTGGCCTTGGGGATTTAAATGATGAGTAACCAAGAAAAGTTTGATGTCTTAGTGGTAGGTGCCGGACCTGGAGGCTATGTTTGTGCCATTCGATGTGCCCAATTAGGATTAAAGACCGGGTTGATTGAGAAAAATCCTCGATTAGGTGGAACCTGCCTCAATGTCGGGTGCATTCCGAGCAAAGCTCTTCTTCACTCCACTGAGATTTATCATGAACTCGTTCATTCCGCCGAGTCCCATGGTATCGTGGCGAAAGGAATAAGCCATGATATCTCGAAATTGATGAAAAAAAAGGATGCGGTTGTAGACCAACTTGGAAAAGGCGTAGCCGCCTTGGTCAAAAAGAAAGGTGTCACGCTGATACCAGGAACTGCAACACTCTTACCGGAGGGGAAAGTGGAGGTGACTCATCAGGATTCTACTCAGACTCTAACAGCAAATGACATTATTTTAGCAACCGGTTCCAAGCCGGTTGAACTTCCATTTCTCCCCTTTGATGGCACTAAAATTGTCCATAGTGACCATGGCATTGCATTTGAAAAAGTACCCAAAAAAATGGTGGTTGTGGGAGGCGGTGCGATTGGTCTTGAACTTGGCTGCGTTTGGTCGCGCTTAGGGGCAGAAGTTACGATTATAGAATTTCTCCCTGAAATTTGCCCACAACTCGACCCAGAAGTTGCAAAAGTGGCAAGAAAGATATTGGAAAAACAGGGTCTCCAATTTTCACTTTCAACCAAGGTGACAGCCGCAAAGAATACCAAAACCGGAACTACTTTATCATTAGAGTCGGAGGGAAAAGAATCCTCGGTCTCAGCGGATCGGGTTCTCGTCGCGGTAGGTCGTGCACCCTGTGCGGATGGCTTAGGCTTAGAGAATATTGGAGTGCAAACGGATGATAAAGGCCGTGTCCTAGTTGACGCGAGTTTCTCGACTAATATCGCAGGCATTCGTGCCATTGGTGATTTGATACCCGGGCCCATGCTCGCACACAAAGCAGAGGAAGACGGTGTTGCCTGTGCTGAAATTATTGCGGGACAGTCCGGGCATGTGAACTATGATCTCGTCCCCGGAGTTATTTATGTCGATCCAGAAATTGCCAATATTGGCCTAAGTGAGACCCAGGCAAAAGCGAAAAACATTCCGGTTAGATCCGGTTCTTTTCCATTAGCTGCCAATGGTCGCGCTTTGGCAACGGGTGCAACCGATGGAATAGTTAAAGTGGTAGCGAATGCAGAAACGGATCGCCTGCTTGGGGTGCAAATCGTTTCTCGTAGTGGGTCCGAATTAATCGCTTCTGCTGTGGCTCATATGGAATACGGTGGTTCAGCGGAAGATTTGGCCCGCACTATACATGCCCACCCTACTCTTTCAGAATCATTAAAAGAAGCCGCTCTTTCTGTAGACGGGCGAGGATTACACAGCTTTTAGTAAGGTCTAATAAAGGATTTTTTTCCGCAATTCGAGATCGAGTGGTAGGCGATTTTCTTTTTTGTCCAAAGTCCAAGCTTCCTCGATTTGGATGAGATAGGTGTTAGCACTCTTTTTGTCCCCCGATTGGCTTTTTGCTTTCAGCGTTTTTTCTTCGCTCGTGGTTTCTGCTCGTTCTAAATTGCCTACTACAATAACTATGGAAGAATTCGCGTCGGTATACCGTAATTGATAGCCACTACCGTTTGTCAGATTAGGTTTTGACAGCCTTGCTTCATAAAGCCTTAAGAATTCGATCGATCGTGGGGATTCTTTAATTATTCGTACTTTCCCCAATGCTTTTCCTTTTGCTGTGAACAAATGAACTGGTTGAGATTGACTGATTGATTTGGATTCATTTGAGCGCGCAGCAGAGGCATTGGATTGATACATCAATTTGTACGGGGGTGTAAGACCAGGAGCGGGAGGATCTTGGATTGTAGCCTCGGCTAAATAACCAGCTGTTATCAATGGCACATTTCCGATTGCTAGTTCTTTTTCTGGGAGTGGTTGTTCGGGTGCAATTTTCTTTTGTTTGGCAAGGACTTGTGAGATTATTTTTCGAGCGTATTCAGTTTTATCAATCTGATTTGTTGAATTTTCCTCAGACTTTTTTTCCGAGTTCAGTTCAATACTAGAAACTGGTCTAGATTGATAATCTGTGGGAGAAGATAGATTGAGTTGCTCATCGGCGGTTCCCATTTCGGTGAAGGCAAAAGCATCAGTCAAAGAAGTAGAATTATTCAAACTCTCGTTCATAGCATCAACTTCGACTTTGGTTCGCAGTGCAAGTTTTTCAATCGCACCTTTCTGAGCCTCGTTCTCAAGCATTAAATCAAATTGCGGATCTTGGGGGAATTGGATTTTATTCTCTAGTTTTTCATCACTAGTCGATTGATTGACTTTATCTGTCTTTTTGGCTTCTTGCGCAAGTTCAACGCTTGGTGAATGATTAGACTCATTCACTAGAGTAATTAAAAAAGCACATGCAGCGATGCCCAGTGGAATCCAAAAAAGTAAGTTGATTGGTTTTTTTTCTTTTTTGGTTGAAGATTCTGGACTTTCTTCTTCGTTGACTTCTTCTTTCTCGATTTCTGCAAAGAGATTATCTTTTCGATCCTGGCTTAATTTAAGATCTTCCAATGGTGTGATTGGAAAGATATCTTTGCTCGATTTTTCAACCAATCGTAAAGTATCTGCCAATACTCTTTCCATCTCCTGCAACCTAGAATCTTGTAAAATCGCATTCTCAACCAAAGATTTCTCCTCCTCTGTCAACTCACCTAGCAGTAGAGCAACGATCTTTTCCTC
>JABGUO010000436.1 GCA_018646565.1 Opitutia bacterium
AATTAGGTTTCTTTTTTGCACCAACGGAGAGGATTAAGAAGAAGAATACAAGTAGTGAACAAATTTTAGTCATCATTTTGATTTTTTCTTTTTGGTTTTGGATGAATGATATTTCTTTAACACTTTTTGCTCATCTGCCTGTACGGAGGTCGCCCAAACCGTAAATTCCTGATTCATTCTCTCCACCACTGCTGGAAATTTTTTGGCTAAATCATTCTCTTCATATGGATCCTTCAAGAGATCGTAGAGTTCCCATGTATTTTTCTCCTCTTTTTTACTGGAGATCCGAATGATTTTATATTTTTTCTCAATCCATGCATCCATACCGCGACAATGAAAACCAATTCCCTTACGCTCCTTCATCTTTCCGTCGATCAAGGGCAAAAGATTAATGCCGTCGTAGTCGCGGTCATCAGGTAAAGGTATGCCGGCTGCAGCAAGAGCGGTGGGAAAATAGTCACTGGTAACCGCGGGCAGGTCGGTGGAGAATGGCTTCTTGACCCGGGCGGGCCACTCGAGGATGCCGGGCATAAGAATACCGCCCTCGTAAAGAAAGCGCTTCCAACCACGGTATGCACCGGTTGAGCCAAGCGGGGTGTAAGTAAACTTACCTCCTTGGGCCTTGCCGCTCATTACCTCCTTCTTGCCCTTCAGGTTGGGGCCATTGTCACTGGTGAACCAGACCATGGTGTTGTCGGCTATCCCGAGCTCTCGTAGGGCTTTGCGTAAGGCCCCCACTTGAGTGTCCACCGCGGTGATGTTGCTGTAATAGATCTGCTCCTTGACCGAACAGTCCGCGTATTGCTTCATCAGTTCGGGGTTCTTGCCCAGAGGGGTATGCACATTGTGAAACCAAACCACAGCAAGGAAGGGTTTCTTTGTCTTGGCCTGCTCACGGATGAAAGGAATGGCCTTGTTCATCACGATGGCCGCGTCGTCGCCGCACAAGGTGGGATCCTTCTGGCCTTCCTCGAACGGTATGTTCCGGCCGTTGTGCCAATAGCTCCCCTCGATCCCGTGCTTGCCGATTCTGGCATAAGGATCGTGGGTCACCAAGACATTAAAGGTTGAAAAACATTCTTCAAAACCTGCTTTCCATGGTGGCATCACATGGACCGGGCCCTGTGCCATCTTCTCGTCGAAGCCACCCAAGTGCCACTTTCCGAAGTGGCCGGTGGCGTACCCTCTTTCCTTCAAAGCCTCAGGCAAAGTAATTTCTTCCTGCGGCAAGTGTTCTTCATCCGCTCGGGATGGATCATTGATACTAACTCGCCAATTCGAACGCCCTGTCAAACAGGTTGCCCGTGTTGGACTGCAAACAGATGCCCCTGCATAGAAGCGGTCAAACCGAAGACCACTTTCGGCCATCTCATCGAGATGTGGGGTCTTGATCTTGGGATGTCCATTGTAGCCGACGTCGCCCCACCCCTGATCATCCGTCATCAGGAACACCATGTTGGGTAATGTCTCGCCAAAAGCAGACCAAGTGCCCACGCAGACTAGTAAAGCGAGTGTCGGTTTAATCAGATTCATCATATCGTGAATAATCAGGGTGGTTATAAAGCTGCTTACTCAAAAGTTCTTCAAGTTTTGGATTATTTTGGCTCCATCGTTTACCATATTTCGAATCCCAAAAAGGGTGATCTTTTCCTAGGTGCGATGGCATCGAATCCAGTACTCTCTTGAACAGAGAAAGTGTCGGGGCATGTTCAGGCAATTCTTCTGCTCGTTCATATCCGCGACCAAAACGATCATCACCTGTAAAATAAAATCGCCCTTTCGGTTTGCCTAACAAATGAGATCTTGCCTCCAATAAATATTGCTTGGTTCGCAAAACCTGAACCGAACCGGTATAGGCGTATATCCACTCTCGTTGAGACTTAGTCTTGCCAATTAAAAACGGAACTTGGCTCGTACCATCGAAATAAAGATCCTTTGGTTTAGGAATGCCCGCCATTTCCAACAAAGTAGGAGCAACATCAGAGAAATCAGTTAGCTCATTGGTAATTCCTAGAGTTTTGATGCCCGGGCCTCGCACCACAAACGGAACATGCACTCCTCTCTCCACCCCACGATCCTTTGCGGTGACGGCTGTTCCATTGTCCGCACAAAAAATAAAGTAGGTATTCTCATAGATACCTAAATCTTCCGCTTTTGTTATGAGCTTCCCAATAAGTTTATCCATATATTCAATCAGTCGAGCAAATCGTTGTGTCCGTTTTTTTTCATATTTTGCCACTGCTTTTTCTTTTCCCTCTTTACTAAGCCCCTTAAAATCGGGCTTCTCCAATTCCAAATCCATTGGTTTTCCATGATCGGGTGTGGTGGAATAAGGACCGTGAGGAATCACTGTAGGCCAATAGGCAACAAATGGCTTCTCTTTGCTGGTCATTCTTTCCATGAAGTCCAAAAGAAAGTCACAACGTTGATCGGGACCGAAATCTTTTTCTTTAACCTCTAGGTATTTGCCATTCTCAACCGTGGAAGGGTGCCAATATCGCGTGTCCGAAAGATTTAAATCCTTTCGTGCTCCGGAAGTAACTGGATTCGTCCCAAAATGTGATTCAATTTTTTCCGGCCCTTCCCATAAACAGTACTCATCAAAACCAACATTCTCATCCCACGGCTCACGACTTCCACAATGCCACTTACCCGCAATCGCCGTTGCATATCCCCCATCTTGTAAAAGCTTGGACCAACTGGGACGATCCGTAAACAATTTACCCCTTGAATCGAATGCCCACATGTCATTCCGAAAAACACCCGTACGATTGGCATATACACCCGTCATAAACAAAGCACGTGATGGAGCGCAAATAGCAGGAGCAAAACATGTTTTAAACTGAACCCCCTCCTTTGCAATTCGATCAATATTCGGAGTTCTGGCAGATCCCTTCTGTCCGTAACACGAAAACATATCGGCACTGACATCATCGGCCAGAACAAGCACAATATTGGGTTTATCTGCATGGGTAAAAGAAAGAGCTGATAATAGACTCAGCGAAATGAAATATACCCGTAACACCATTTTTGTACCTTTAGAGATGAGTTGTCTTTTATTTATTCAATTTCTTTTTAGCAGCTGCATAAGCCTTATGCCCAGTTGAGCTTCCGGGGAGTATGGGATGTTGTTTTTGCGGAATAAAGGACGCATGTTCCTGGATAACTTTTTCCAGTTTAGGATTATCGATGAGGTTTTTCCATTCATGAGGATCTTTGCTCAGGTCATAGAGCTCTCTCGATCCATCGAAGTACTGAATGAAACGGTAGCGGGTGCTGCGGACCGAATAATTGCCCAGTCCAAAACTGGTGATCGCAGGATGGTTCCACTCTCTTTGTGGGTTTTTCATGAGTGGCACGAGGCTTTGTCCTTCCTGGGTAGAGTCAGCGGGCAGTCCGGCCAATTCAAGCAGGGTTGGGAACACATCCAAAAGTTCAGCTGGACGATTAGTCTTTTGTCCGAGTTTATGTCCGGGTGAAGCAACTACAACCGGCACACGGGTACCATCTTCCCAAAGGGAACGCTTCGCCCATCTTTCCTTTTCACCTAGGTGGAACCCATGATCCGAAAACAAGGCAATGATGGTATTGTCTGAGTATTCACTTTCCTCAAGAGCATCGAGCACAAGCCCAAGGCAATGGTCTGCGAAAGTTACCGATGCTAGATAGGATTGAACGGCATGCTCCCACTGTCCCGCTCCGGTCACCCATTCATGAGTTGGGGAAACATGTTCTAAATTCGTCAGATCAATCGCATACTGACTAAGGTCTTTGAGATCATCACTACGTACAGCGGGTAGCTTAATTTTATCTTTTGGGTGCATATCAAACCACTTCTTCGTAGCGAACATTGGAACATGCGGACGATAAAAACCCACTCCCATAAAGAAAGGCTTATCATGCTTTTGACTCAATTGATCGACTGCCCACTTGGCACATTTCGTGTCAGGCATCAAATTATCATCATCCGGGAAAACTCCCCAGTCCCATAACGGATGTCCGTGCGGTTGGGAAATTTTCTTTTGGGGTCGTGGCCCAAATCCACCGGTTGGCTTGTAACTCTGGAAAAAACGATGATCACGGGTATGATAGATTTTTCCTGCGGCCATGGTTTTATATCCATGATCAGCGAAAACTTCAGGCATGGTTTTAAGGTTTTTAAGAACTGGGGCTTCCTTGAGATCGGGACTTAAAAAATAAACTCCGCTGGTATGGGGATAGCGCCCCGTCATCATACTTGCCCGGGAAGGATTACAAACCGGGGACTGGCAGTGAGCATTATTGAACAGAGTTCCCATCTTGGCCACTCGGTCGATATTGGGAGTTTTGGCCTGGGGATGTCCACCCATACAACCGACCCAGTCATTCAAGTCATCAATCGAAATGAGTAGAACATTGGGCTTCTCAGTTGCACCAAAAATCAATGACTGAAAGGTGAATAAAGAGAATAGGATGGTTAGTGCTTTCATAATTTAAAATGTGGAATATCTGAAATTCACTTTCTCTTTTTACCAAACCGTTCGACTGAATAGCCTGCGTTCATTCGTTTGGACAGGAGCTTTTTTTTCAGCTTTTTCATAGACGCAGAATACTTGGGATCACCAACAAGATTGGTAAACTCTCCTGGATCCTTCTTTAAGTCATACAATTCCTGTCCCTTTTCCCCATAACCCCAATGAGTGTAACGCCAGTCATGCGTTCGAATCGATTCTCCCCCGTTCCGACTAATGGTAAATGCAAGGTCCTTCCTCCAGCCAGCGGAAGAAGGATTTTTTAAAAGCAGAGCCAAGCTCTCGCCGTGCAAGTTTTTCGGGGCTTTCAATCCGCTCAGGTCTGCTAGAGTAGGATATAGATCGATTAATTCCGTAATATGCTTGGTTGCCTTACCATGTTGCTTCTTTATCCATGGAACACTTACAATAAATGGAACACGGGTGGACTCCTCAAACAAGTGTTGTTTCTGAAACTTATGATGATGACCGAGCATGTATCCATGATCGCTGGTAAACACGACAATGGTATTCTCGTCCAAACCCAGCTCTTCAAGAACATCGAGGACTCGGCCAACCTGTGCATCCATATAGGATATACTAGCATAATAAGCTTCAAGTAATCCCTTATGGAGCTCTGGTGTTACCCCGTATGTTGTGCTATTGCGTTTATAGTTACGAATAATTTGCGGAACATCCTCAAGGTCATCTTCCGGCACCACCGGTGCTTCCATCGCATCACGTTCGTAAAGATCGAAATATTTTGC
Source organism: Opitutia bacterium (assembly GCA_018646565.1). Classification (GTDB taxonomy): domain Bacteria; phylum Verrucomicrobiota; class Verrucomicrobiia; order Opitutales; family Seribacteraceae; genus Seribacter. The sequence goes on from JABGUO010000436.1 coordinate 5,258, forward strand.
TGGAGCTACCAGCGGAACATGTGGACGAACAAAGCCGCAGGCCAGAAAAAAGGGTTTATCTTTATTTCGCTTAAGAAAATCAATCGCATGATTTGCCGCCATCCCGTCGGCATGCACCAGGTCACCACCCTCCGCCTCGACGCCTTCAAAAGTCTGTGAACCCTTATCTTTGGGAGACCAATGCGTGCTCACCCCCGGGGCGTGCTGTTCAGGTGCCTTGATGTTGACGGCCTCGTCCCAGGAATGCGGATCGTCTCGCGTGGCAGTTCCGGCAATGATCTCAGGAGGAATACCCATGTGATAAATCTTACTTACACGCCCGACCTGGTAGCCATTATTTCTAAACATTTGTGACATGGTGACCACATCCGGCATATTGCCACGCAAAGTACCTGCATTACCCAGTGTTCCATTTGTATATGGATATAGACCCGACATAAGTGAAGCACGCGACGCACCACACACAGGATATTGGCAATGCATATTCTCGAAGCGTATGCCCCGACTGGCAAGCTTGTCGAGTTCAGGTGTTTTACATTGTGGATGCCCAAAGCCGCTCAGTGCCGTATTGAGATCATCAGATATGAGGAACAACACATTCGGTTTTGATTTTTGTGCTGATGCAAAAAAGAATCCAGCACAAAGAAAAATAAGTAATTGAATTAAGTTTTTCATAATAAAAGCCCTAAAGGGATTTAATAAGTACCGATTCGAATTTTAATCCTCAATAAAAATTCTTCATCTATGAATATATTTTATAGAACAGTAATCGTTCTTACTGAAAGCTTATCTCACTCAACGGAATAGAAAATTCCACGCGCTGATTACCCCGGATATCCCATACCTCAGTTAATACAAACGGATCCTCATGCTCAAAATTAACAGACAATAATCCAAAATGGTTTTCCATAATTGGGCCCTCCAAACGATTCTTATTGGGAGTCGCAAACCTCCATGTACTGGAAAGTCCACTGGAGGTGACATCATAAATTGGGTAGCAATCGGGGTGCTGGAATTTGGAGACTTCAGCATAGTGAACATCTCCACTAATAAAAAGTAAATGGTTCGCTTTAGTTTTCTTGATTAATTGAATGAGTCGTTCCTGTTCATGTGGGAAATTGGTCCAAGATTCGTATCCATTATATTCATGAGAAAATTGAGATCCGGAGGCAATAATTCTAAGATCCGCTTTTTTCTTAAGCTCACCCTCAAGCCAGGACCATTGTTCTTCGCCAAGAAATGCTTTGGACTCGTTCGTATGGGGGAGATAATCGGGTCGGTAGAAAAAGCGACCTGGGATCTTTTGTCCTTTCGGAAATCGTACCAAGTCATCCCTGAAGGTTCGATTATCTAAGAGAATGATCTGAATGATTTTATTTCCTGCTTCCTTATAAACTGAATGATAAATTCCCTGGTGTTTATACCTCTCTGAATTTTTAGGTTCTTTAAAAAATTCCAAAAAGATTTCCTTGGATTCCTCTTTGTGCGGATAATGCTTACCGGCGTCATTTTGGCCGTAATCATGATCGTCCCAAGTCGCCAGGACTTCAGTGTTTTCAATTAAGTTTTTGTATGATTCTTTGTTACCTAATTCCTGGTATTTTTTACGAAGGATATCCATATCGTTGGTATCACCGTAAATATTATCTCCTAAGAAAATAAATAAATTGGGATTTTGTTTTATGACTTCATTAAATATGGGAAGAGTGTGGGTTTGTTTTCCACATGATCCAAAAGCAATTTTAAACTCAAAGTCAGATAAATTTTCTTTATCTGCAAAAGTTAACTCT
>JABGUO010000437.1 GCA_018646565.1 Opitutia bacterium
CCCAGAGTGTGATTCGACCTCTACAAGAAAGTTTACGTTCCAAGAAAGAAGAGAGTGAAGATTTATTAGCGGTTTCCGAAAATGTTTCAAAAGAAGATATTCGCAAACTTCTTAAGGAACTAGAGAAAGACATGCTCGCTGCAGTTAAGAAATTGGAGTTTGAAAAAGCCGCTCTGCTACGCGATCAAATCTCTTTTCTCAAGGAAGGTGGGAAAAACCTTAAAACTGCCCAGACCGGGGGTTACTCAGGCGGCAAGAAATACGGAAGAAAGAAAAAGTATGGAAAAAAGAAATTCTAAACTGTTCGCGTTTATATTCTTTTTTTTTGCCACTAGCCTCCTCCGGGGGGAACTTGAATCGAAAAAGAAATTATTGTTTTTCTTCGATAAAATTGAAGTAAATGGAAATGTTGATGTTTTTTTGGTGAAAGGCAAACGTTTGAGGGAAGCGTTTGTTTATGCAGATACAGAGATTATTCAATCGATTAAAACTGAGGTTTCCAAGAAGACACTATTTATCGATGCAAATAACACCTATAATATAGCTCGCAGGTTACCATTTATAAGGCTCAATGCAGAAAGAACTTATCCTGTTGAAATCGTAGTTTCAATTGAAGAGATTCGTCAAATTCGTCTCCTCGGACAGAGTAACCTGACAGCAGAAAATCTGAGCTCCAAAAAAATCTCCCTATTTATGGCAAGTTCCGGAAAACTTCACATTGATAACCTGGACGCCGAAGTATTAAATGTAATCCACGAGGGATCTGGTAACATTTTACTCAAAGGAAATATTAGTGAAGAGATGGAAGTAAAAGTCTCTGAAAATGGATCGTTCATTGCCGATGAATTAGAAGTAGAACGAGCAACCCTGATACACCAAGGAAATGGAATCGTCCACTTGAAACCTAATAAGTGGATGGATGCAAGAATTTTGGGGAATGGAAATATTTTTTTACATTCCAAACCTGAGAGATTGATTATTAATAAACAAGGGCTCGGTACGATTAAGGACATCTTGCCCGATTCAGCCCCCCTCTACGATCTCAACAACTCCAAGTAGGAGAGAGATTAAATTGTAATTACTTCGCCTTCAATGGCAGGACGAACTCCATCCCTAAGAGAAGAGACTTCCTCTGCGATTTGATCCATTTTTTCATCATTGTGGGAAGGATCGTGGTGAAAGAGTAATGTCTGTTTAACATTAGCAGCTTCGGCTACCTTTAGTGCTTCCTGCCAAGTTGAATGACCCCAACCTTTAAAATTTTGATACTCCTCATTGGTGTAAGCTGAGTCGTACACCATAATATCGGCATTTTTAGCAAGGGTAACCACATTTTCATCAATCCGATCTTCAAAGTGTTCAGTATCGGTACAAATTGCGATGACCTTGTCGGCAAATTCAATTCGATAGCCACAGGCTCCGTTTGGATGATTTAATTGACCAGTTTTAATTGTAATACCGCCCTCCAAAGAAAATTCATGCCCACAATCGTAGTCGTTAAATGAACATGCTTTTTCAATGAGGGCACTGGGGACTGGAAAGACAGGGTCCTTCATCAGCATTGTCCCTATAATTCCGTGTAAATCATATTTATCACCTGCAAGGTGACCCGCGTGGAGGCGAACATTGCTATTGGGATTATACAAAGGAGCAAAAAATGGTAATCCCTGGATATGATCCATGTGGGTATGAGTAAAAAATAAATCAGCCTCGAGAAGATTTTTTTCTTCGAGCATTATTTTCTTACCCAATAAACGAATACCAGTACCAGCATCAATAATCACTCGCTTGTCGCCACAAGTGATTTCAAAGCAAGTAGTATTACCTCCGTACTTGATCGTATCAGGACCAGGACATGGAATACTTCCGCGCGTCCCCCAAAATTTTATGCTTAATGATGTTGGGCTGTTCATAAAAGAAATTTATAATAAATTAGATGAAAAAAACTACACTTGGCAACAACGAATCTTACCCTCTCTAATAGTAAATTCTATTCTCGATCAATCCAATTCCCATTTTCATCTTGGAATGAATTTGTTAAAACTCCCTCTCCCCAGTCGTAAAAGCCTTCTATTGCCAATCCCAGGAGAAACCTTCCAGTATAACTTGTTCCATCCCCAAAATCGAGGGTACCAACACC
>JABGUO010000438.1 GCA_018646565.1 Opitutia bacterium
ATGCCACCCAAGGGAGATCCTCTTACTTTTAATCAACAGGAACTCATTCGGAAGTGGATTGCGCAGGGAGTCGACTTTAGCAAGTGGGTGGGAGCGGAGGATGGAATCCGTATCCCCATGGGAGAAAATGGAGATCAGAGGCATGAACTACCTGAGTATCTTAAATTTTACGATCAGTTGGCTTCGGGGCTCAAGCCGATCAAGATAGATCGATTAATTCAGTTTGATCGAGACTCATTGCTATTGATTCGTCCCATTGGAATCGGAAGTTCATTACTCGAAGTGCGGGTGGTCACAAAACCCAAAATGATTGATGATCAATTGATCGCACAGTTGATTCCCCTGAAGGACCATATTTGTCACTTGGACCTGAGAGAAACATTAATTACAGACCAGTCCTGCGAGGTTATTTCAAAGTTTAAAAAACTAACTAAGTTGAATATTCGGGACACTCGGATTGGAGACAATGGGATCAAAGAGCTCTTAACATTGCCCAATTTACAAAGCTTGAATCTTTCGCAAACAAATGTGAGTGATAATGGAATTAACTCCCTGAGCTTACTTGCGAAACTGACTACTTTACACCTTTGGAAAAGTGGAGTGAGTGCGAAGGGGATTTCTCGATTGAGAGAGAGGAAACCATTAGTAGAAATTAGTTTTTAATTTATACTATTGGGATATTTTCCAAAGGTGTTTGTCGGAGCGTATATACAATCCGTCTCCTGCAAGGGCAGGGGTGGATAGGATTGTTTCCTGCAGGTCAAGTGTGGCAATGACTTTTCCTTCGTCTTCTTCTAATTTAATGATTTGCCCCAATCCGTCTTCATTAAAGAAGTAAAGATGGGAACGAGTCGCTACAGGAGAACCACTGACTGGTCCTTTAATTCTCATGCGCCATAAGATTTCTCCGTTGTCGTTTTTTGCATAAGTTAGGACATTCGCTTTATTAATAACAATAAATCGATCTCCTGAAATAGCAGGACTCCCAGTACCCGGTCCTAATTTATTATCCTGCCATACCTCTGTGTGTGAATTCCCTCCAGTTCTTGTTTGAAGGGCAGTCAATCCGTTGGAGGGAACTAAAAGTACATCCCCCACCGGAGTGGATGAGGGAATGCTGGATGCTCCATTCTGGTAACTCCATGATTCTTTACCATTCGTCGGGTTTATCAGAGAGATCCCCTTAGTCGATTGAAGAGCTACTTTTTGATTTTTCCCAGTGCCCAGTAATACAGGAGATGTCCAATTTGCACCCTTAGGGCGAATATTTCTCCATAATTCTTCGCCGTTTTTTAAATCGATTCCAGTAGTGAACGAATCGGCGTCATTTTCAACCTGTGCAATAAGCACTCCCCTTGAAATGAGGGGCGAAGAAGACATGCCTAGCCCGTTGGCGGCATTGGGGAAGTCATACGTTAATCCTCTCAGCCAAAGAAGATCTCCATTCAAATCTACACAAAAAATATCGTTTGAAGAAAACTGGGCAACTACTACTTCTCGATCGCTTACCATTGTGGGGGCAGCTACGCATGTTTTTTCATGGCAAATCGTACGGCCCGTCGCTTTGAATTTTCTTTCCCAAATTAAATTCCCCTCGTTCTGGGAAAAGCAGAGTATGTGTAATGTTTCTTGCTTGGGTCCACTGGATGCAGTCAGAAAAATCTTTCCATCCACTAAAATGGGACTGGATAATCCACGCCCGGGCAGTTCTGACTTCCATGAATTTTTATTTTTTACAGACAATTGAGTAATCGAAGTAATCGAAGTTCCCCCATTTCCTAAGGATCCACGAAATTGTAACCAATCTGCATTTAGAAATAAAGGAGAGAGGAGCGAAATTAAAAGAAGGAACCCGTTTTTCATAACTAAATTATTTGATTATTGAACCGTTCGAATGGATCGCCGATCCAGTTCGATCGGTAATGCGGAAGTTAAACTCCCATTGTTTTGTCCAGGACTGAGTTTGTTCATTTTGACAGACCTTTAACAAAATTTCATTCTCACCTTCCTGTAATTTACCTTCGATTATAAACTGATCAATTCGAGTTTTGCCACGATGATATTCATCTCGTGAGAATAGAAGTGCACCGTTTACCCACATTTTCCAGGCATTCTTCGAACCAATACGAAAATGGGCAGACTGTGCGGATTCTGAATGAAATGTTGTTTTTGCATAGGCACATACCTCCTTCAGTTCGCCATATTTTTGATTAATATCAACCAGGCCCAATTCGTCTTGAGTGGAAAACTTTTCCCATTTCACAATCCCATCCTTATTTTTGTGTTGTTCAGTCAGACCTTTTTCACTTTCAGGACCATATTCTACAGAAAAACCTTTCCGTTCGGAATTATCAAATGGACCCATTAACTGCCATTCTGGTAATAGCCCCATTAATTGAATCAAATTTATTTTTTCTCCTGCTTCTTCGAGCTCCCGACTCGCTTCTTTAATTTGTTCCACCTCTCTTGCTTGCATTAATGCTCTACGGTATAACTTGATTGCTTTTGGTTTCGTGCTGGAATTCTTTGCCTCGTTGAGGATCAATTCCACCGCCTTTTGCCTGAGTACTGGTGCGGGATCATTAATGAAAGAAGGAATTAATTGATTGGCCTTCGACGGTTGTTCGGATTGAAGGATTTGAAATGCCATTTCCCTCGCCCCGCCCTCGTTCGAGTAGTCCTGCAAGAAAACGATGATTTTTTCAATGGGGAGTTGTGTGGCGTTTTGCTCGCATATTTTTTCGATTGCCGCCCGAATCCAATTATCACCTAAATTGTTGGCTCGATTCATCGCATCTAATAACTGAGGTATTGCAGAGGGAGGGAAATTCGAAACTAGTGGCCACGCTTTCATCGCCTCTTGGTTTCCCTCTCCTTGACTTTTAATAGCAACCAAAGATTGAATTAAATTAGTGGAAGTGGGGGAACTATAGACAGAAAGTTTCACCCCAAAAAGGCAGCATATAATAGAAAGAAGTTTTATCATTACTCCCTACTTTTTAAAAAGTTTACTCTTTTCGCAAAAGAAAAATAGAGGGCGACTCTCTTTTTGTTTTGCATAGTTGATCAACTTTCAATGAACAGGAAGCATGAAATTGTTGATACTTCTATTTTTTATTCTTCCCCACTTGGTTATTTGGGGTGACTCAATCGATAGTATTTTGATTTGGCCGGGCGATGCACCGGGAGAAACCAAAGGAGAAGTGCCTCCCGAAAAAGTAATTCCAGCTAAAAATGCCGATGATGTTCTCCGCATTTCAAATGTATCAAAACCCACTATCACATTTTTTCCTGCCGATCCCAAAATTGCCAATCAAAGTGCGGTTCTGGTCTGCCCGGGTGGTGCGTATAATATTTTAGCTTATCAACATGAAGGAACGGATGTCTGCAAATGGTTAAATTCTTTCGGAGTAACTGCCGTTCTTCTTAAATACCGAGTGCCCCGAAGGAATGAGCGAGAAAAACATGAAGCCCCCCTACAGGATGCCCAAAGGGCAATGAGGCTCATTCGAAGGGATGCGAAGGAGTTCAATGTGAATCCCAATAAAGTGGGAATTTTGGGTTTCTCTGCGGGAGGGAATTTAGCCGTTATGGCGTCCACCGAATTTAAAAAGAAAACCTATCCATTCATCGACTCTGCGGATAAACTTTCTTGTCGTCCGGATTTCTCGTTATTAATTTATCCAGCCTACCTCGTGGATCGAAAAGAAAGAAAACAATTATTCCCTGCAATTCAAGTGAGTCCAGAATGTCCGCCTTGTTTTTTTGCACACACTGGAGATGATCATGTTCCCGCAGAAGGAAGTGCTCTGCTTTATCTGGCTTTGGAACGAGCAGGAGTCATTGGAAACGAGTTACATTTGTATCCATTCGGTGGACATGGTTATGGAATGAACAAGTCAGGGAAAATGGTCGCCACATGGCCGAGTCGTGCTCAGGATTGGATGAATACAATGGGGTGGCTCAACAAATGAATACACCAGATTCCTTTCACGCCTTACGATATCACGAATATGGCAACCCGGTTGAAGTTTTAAAATTAGAAAAAACTTCTCTGCCACCCTGCGGTAATGGCGAGGTAATTATACAAATGCAGGCCTCTGCTCTTCATCCTTCTGATATTGGACTAATTAATGGTTCTTATGGTTCGCTGCGCGACCTTCCCGCGGTAGGGGGGAGGGAAGGGGTTGGGACTGTCTATTCTGTGGGAGAGGGGGTCGACGAGAAGTTGCTTGGCCGTCCAGTTTCTTGTCCTTTTTCTGTCGGCAGTTGGCAGGAGTTTACTAAGGAGAGTGCAGATCAACTTATTTTACTTCCCGCACTTGTCCCGTTTGATCAATTAGCACTGTCCCTTTTAAACCCAATGACGGCGTGGCGTTTATTAAATGATTTTGAATACTTGAAACCAGGTGATTTTATAGTTCAAAATGCGGGAAACTCAGCGGTGGGACTTTCAGTTATTCAATTTGCAGCAAAGCTTGGTGTCAAATGTATCAGTTTAGTACGTAGTGAAAGTGCACGGGAAAAGCTTTTATCCTTTAGTAAAACAGATGTTTTTTTGGATCAAGATGATGCTGTGGAGGAAATATCCTCTCTGACAAAAGGCAAAAAATGTTTAATGGCCTTAAATTCAGTTGGGGGAAAAAGTGCCCTTCGTCTCGCAAAATGTCTCTCTCGAGGTGGAGTTCATGTTACCTTTGGTGCGATGGATGGGGAGCCAATTCGATTCCCAACCCGGAATTTAATTTTTGATGATATTCGATTTGTTGGCTTTTGGCTGGACCGTTGGAAGGAGAGTAGGGGACTGAATGACATTCGAAAATCAATCGAGAGTGTGCTCCAACCCCTTGCCTTGATGGAAATTAGGCACCCCGTTGATTCAATTTTTAATTTAAATGAATTTGAACAGGCCTTCTCGCGAAACAGTGAAACTCGCCTCGGCAAGGTTTTATTTGCCCGGGATAAGGAGTCTTTTAAGCAGCCTAAGGATTCAACCGGCGAGTAAGGGAAGGAAGTGAGAAATACTTCCCTGGGCAGGCAGTGTGGCCCTTGTGCAATACTTTGTGGGTCGTAACTTGACTTTTCGGGATCGAGCATCTCTTCATAAGGTATTCACATAATCCTTCCAATATCTTCAATTGCCTTGAAGTGGGTGGCTTTATTTCAAAATTCCCAATTAAACAAATCCCGATACAGGTTTGATTCCAACTAAGTTTTTTGACATGACCCCCGTCCAATTGCCCCTTCCATCTTCCTCCAATAAAAACCTCACCGTCTGTAGCTTTTCGGGAACCGTTTGAAATGACGAAGTGGTATGCGAGGCCATTTTTCATGCCCCTTGCTTTGTGCACTCTGTGCATATTCATGGCATCATCTACCGGGGTTGCGGAATGGTGAATAATGATTTTTTTCCACTTGTCCGATTTCGGTCTAATAGTTCCCAGTGTTCTGAGTAGGGTACCCGGAAGCAAACTGGGCGCTTTTACAGTCGAACCCTTTACTGGAATAATAATTTTCTGACCAATCTTGATCAGGTTCGGGCTGGATATTCCATTCCGAGAGGACAGTGCACTCTGCGAAACTCCAAATCGAGAGGCAATACTGCTCAGGCTATCTCCTTTTCTTCCCACATAGGGAACTTCTGGGGTGGAACCACTGGGAATTTTTAATTTTTTCCCGACAAAAAGAAGGTTTGGGTTTGAAATTCCATTGTAAGCCTGAATTGCATTTGCTGAGATACCGTATTTGTGTGCTATTGCACTCAGTGTCTCGTTCTTACGAACC
>JABGUO010000439.1 GCA_018646565.1 Opitutia bacterium
AAAACTACAAGAATTGGCCCAAAAAATTAAAATTCCAAATATTCGCTTTTTATCAATTACTTTAGATCCCGCTTTTGACTCACCAGGTGTCCTTAAGTCTTACGCACGTGGTTACAATCTAGACGAAAGCAATTTCAAGGTGTGTACCGCAGAAAAACCGGTTATCGACGACTTAACCCGTCAATTTGGCATACTTCGAGAGACTGCCCCGGATCAACCACTCGATCATACCATGCGGACAATGATCGTTAATTCTAAAAGACAGATTGTATATCAGGTCCCCGGTAGAAACTGGAGGGTCGAAGATTTTCTTTCTCGATTACAGGGAGGGCTTTAGATAGTAAAGAACGAAATGATTACTCCCCCAAAACCTTTCACTAATCCGCTGTTGCTTTCTCTCCTCATGGGAATTCCCTTTGTTGTCTTATTCGTAATTGCACGGAACCTCCCCGTTGAGCCTTGCGAGTTCTTACACGAAGAAACCTATAACGAAGAAGGTGAGTTAGATTACTGTGGAGCAGATGAGACTGGTTTTGTGGATCTTTCAATTCGCAAGTGGCCGATGAAAATTGACTTCCGCCCCATTGGTTCACTCGAGAAGGACGAGGAGTGTAAATTTGAATTCAAAATTGAGAAGGCGGACGGTTCTCCTCTTACTTCTCAAGATGTTGCATTAAGCCATACGCAAAAAATTCACCTTTTGGCGGTGGATAAAACCTTAAATGACTATCATCACATCCATCCAGTTGCAGATAGTTTATTTGATGGAGTTTGGCATTTTTCCTTAACCCCAAAATTGGCAGGAAAATATTCTGTATTCCTAGATTTCATTCCCCAAAAAAGCCCGAGAAGGGTTTTGATTTCTTCTTCGTTTGAGGTTGTAGGAAAGAGCCAATCTCCAGTGAAACGAGAAGAATGTCTGGTATTTTCGAAGGAAAACTTCGACTTTGAATTAATCAAGATTCCAGCTGAACCGGGCCAGGACCAAATTCAACTTCGATTGTTGGCGAGGGATAAAAAGGGTCATGATATTACTCTTCACCCTGTAATGGGGGCATTTGCACACATGGTTGCATTTGATAAAAACGTGAACGGTTTTGCTCACCTACACCCGCTCAACGAAGATTTGGATAATGTCCAAAAAACGACTTTTCAGGGGCCTCTCACTTTTGGTTTCTCACCCCCAGGGGAGGGGGTTTACCGATTGTGGGCCCAAGTCAGAACTGCGATAGAGGAAGAGGTTTTTATCCCTTTTGACCTTGAAATAGGATCCTAAACTAAAACTAAATATGAGTGATATTGATCGTTACCTTGATCGCCAAGAAAATCTTGTTTTAGGCAAAAAACTAAAAATCCTGGTTTGGATTATTAGCGGAGCTGTTTTATTTTTGGTTACCCTAATGAGAGAGGTTAAAATTGAACTTCCGGAGGGCACTAACCTTACTTTTCTTCCCCCGATTCATGCTGTCTTGAACAGCATCGCTGCGTTTTCTCTTATTATGGCAATTATTTCAATCAAGAGGAAATTAGTAATCCACCATCAAAGGTGGATTTATTTGGCGATGTCTTGCTCCTTCCTTTTTCTTCTTTCTTACGTTGCTTACCACTTCACCAGTGCAGAAACCTTGTATGGGGATAGTAACAAAGACGGAATCGTAAGTGTGGAAGAAAAAAATGCGGTCGGTATCATGAGGAATGTTTATCTCGGGATTTTAATTTCGCACATTATTTTAGCTGCAATAAGTCTTCCTTTTATCCTGCTCACTTTTGTTTATGGGTTTACGAATCAATTCCAAAAACACCGTATCCTAGCCAGGAAAATTTTTCCGGTATGGCTGTATGTCGCAGTAACCGGTCCAGTGGTTTACTTGCTTCTTCAACCTTACTATTGAGTACTAGACTGCAGGAAGCGCAAAGTGGAGCACCTATTTGTTCCTGCACCATTTCCCGATCGTGAAATCATCATTTTTCTCGAGAGTTTCGGTGCAATGGAAATCGTTTTTGTAGGAAGGGAAAAATGCATCACCGTCTTGAATTATTTGTGGGACCTCGGTGAGGTAGATTTCTTCACATTTGGCTAGGAACGCAGAATATATATCACCTCCTCCAAT
>JABGUO010000440.1 GCA_018646565.1 Opitutia bacterium
CCTGCCCCACGGAGGAAAGTTCGGCGATTAAAGTCAGTTTTCATTTAGTAAATAATAATAAAAGGATAATTTTATATATCAAATGTCTTTAGTACCTTTTTTCTTATAAAAATTTTCGAGGTTTAGTAAAATTTATTGGCTTTCTATTCGCAATCCCAGAGCCGGACCGAGTCAAAAAGGATTGTGCATTCGGGTCCGCCCTTGAAAGTGAACCTGTGCTTTCCATTGGCCTTTGGATTAATGATTGTCACCTTTTCATGCTCATAGGTTTTACCCTTTCCGTTGACCAAGACCCGGATCTTGCCCAATTCATATTCGATCGTCAGGCCGATCCATCTGTTCAAAGCCATCTCGGATTCGGGTTCGGAGAAAGAAGGACCGTCCGGAAGTTTTATCCGGTGCCCACCATCCTTTACAATCCCAAGATTAATCATGTGATGACCAATCTGGAAGGATGGGCGTCCAGGCGTAAGCTCAGGCTTGGCAAACTGATAGCGTAAATGCATTACGAATTTCTCCGGGATGAGATTAATGTGAGCAACTGGTTCCAAACCCAAATGGTGATCACGCTTAAGGGCTTTCATCGCAACCTCCTTGGATTTGTAAAGAGGACCGACCGTTAATATTCCATCCTTGATCTTCTTTCCCTTGGCTTGCCCCCAAAAGTCCAAATTCAACTCACCATCAAAATCATCGAAATAAATCAGTTTCCCCGATTTAAAAAGTTCAGATTTGAAGGTTGGATCTCCTCCAAGCAGTTTAATAGAAAACAGGAGGAATAATAAAAGATGAAATTTAATGTGAGTGTTCATTAACAAAATAAATGTAATCAAGTGTAGAACACTTACGCTTTATTTGTTTTTTTACTTTTTTATAGATCTTCAGGTTCCCAATCGGGAATACCCTTCTCAGTGAACTGTTTATCGTAAAGTAATTGAAGATGGTGCTCCCCTGCTGTAATTCGAGGTAAGCCTTCGTTAACTAAATAGCTCTCTGTCGAGTCCCACCATTGATCATATTCCTTCTTCATTTTTTCAGCCACTTCAGAATGCACTTTGATTAAGTTTTTGGTTTCGCCTGGGTCTTTTGAAATATCACTTAACCAGGGACCTGCACTGTCCATTTCGAAAACAAGACGCCAACGCGTATTACGCACGGATGCACCGTAATACTTTGCTTCTGCGCGGGTGGGCTTTCCTCTTCCACCGCCACCCCAACGTCCTCGATGTGAAAAAAGAATTCGATCTTTCCAATTGTCAGTGGGATCTTTTAGCAAAGGCAAAAGTGACCGCCCCTTCGGAGTGAGGCTGCTCTTTGGAATTCCCACACCTGCAAGTTTACAAAAAGTTCGGTATAAATCGATATGTGCAGTTAATGCGGATATATCCACACCCTCGCTCAACATTCCTTTCCAATACCAAAATGAAGGAACACGCGTTCCCCCTTCCCAATTGGTATCCTTAGTACCCCTCATTCCAGCGTTCCATGCTATCAATCGTCCTTTATCTTTCTGACCAATGCCTTTCATGGCCATGCCATTATCCGTCATAAAAATAACCAAAGTATTTTCCAATACATTCCACTGATTAAGTTTATCAATTAGAATGCCCATATTATCATCAATATTCTCAACCATGCCGTAACGGGCCGCGGTTGACTTATCGTACCCCGCATCAAGGAAGCGCTTTTTATATTTCTCCGGTGCAATGAGAGGACCGTGGGGAGCGTTAAGAGAAATGTAGGCAAAAAAGGATTCTTCATTATCATACTGACCCTTCATCCAACTAATCGCTGCCTGAAAGAACAAATCTGTACAAAATCCCCTGGTTTTCACGATGGTCTTGTTGTGCAAGAGTACATTATCAAAGTACTTGTTTTTGGAATTTTCTTTAAAGTCTCCAAATCCATATTGCCCAATGCCCCCGGCCCCATGCATCAGGACTTCATGGAAGCCTCGATTTTGAGGTAAATATTCATCCCCGTCTCCCAAGTGCCACTTGCCGAACAAGCCAGTTTGATAGCCGGCTCTTTGCAAAGCCTGAGGAAAAGTAATCACATCCGAAGCAAGACGGTCCCGTTGCATAATGGTATGGCTAATACCAACCTCAAAAGGTAAGCGACCGCTCATGATTGCCGCTCTTGTGGGTGAACATGTCGGGCTGACCTGAAAATCGGTAAACCTGGTAGAAGATTTGTAAAGATTATCAATATTTGGAGTACGCAAAATCGTATTGCCCATACAGGAAAGATCTCCCATCCCCTGATCATCCGTCAGAACAAAGATGATGTTCGGACGACTACCTTCGAGTGGCTTAGAAACTTTGCCTGTTGCCAAGCTGCTGCCCAGCAAAGCAAGTGTTAAAGAAATCAGTATACTGTAATGCTTCATATGTTTTGATGGGAGTTATATAAGGTTAGTTTGACTTGCAGGGAAAGGCTAAGAATGAAGCTAAGGAACCTTTATTTCATCGTAAAGGGTATCTTGTCTACAACAGGTAAAAAGATTAAGGAACTCAAAATTAGGCTAGTCATTTTTTGAGAAAAACCTAAGTTATTATTCGATCAATCTACAATGTGGAAAACACTAGATTAACCAACAATTACTTATCCGAAATTTTAATTATGATCACTTACGACTACCATTGTGATGCCAACGGGGAGACGCTCACCGTAAGCCACAGTATAAAAGAGACTTTAACGACATGGGGCGATTTGTGCTCACTCGCCAACCATCGCATGGGGGATACTCCACCATTTACCCCAGTCCGACGCCTCATTTCATGTGAGGAATCGAAGCCCGATGAGTCCGTTCTTTCGATGTTCTCCAAACCCAAATCGGGCGGTTGCAGTTGCTGCTAGAAATAAAGAATTTATGGGGTATTTGCTGTGATCGAAAACCCTGTCAATTAATCTGTTTCGGTGCTTAAAGAAAATATGCTCATAAATTACATAAGTGATGTTCCCAATACTTTTAGTTTTCTTTGAATTCCTGGAATGAATAAACGATGTAAGTAATTAGAAGTTTTCTATTCCAGAGTAGCTGGACCTTTAAGGTATCCGAGAGAAACCAAAAATTTGTCCACCTCAAGCATAGTCTGTTTGTACATTGCATTGAAGAAACCATGCTTTTGATCTTTATACCAATGAAGGTCACAACGTCCCCCCACCTTCTCGATCTTCTTCTTGAATAGTTCTCCGGTCGCAACTGGAATCAGGTTGTCCTTAGTTCCGCAAATAAAAATAGTCGGAGGCATTCCCTTTTTAATATTATGCATGGGAGAAAACTCTTTCCAGTACACTTCAACCCTGGAGTGTCCATATCCTTTTTCACTGTTGTCGATTACCGGATTGAAAAGAAGCAGGGCCTGCGGCTTCGGGCTGATGGAAAGATCATCACTTGCTTCATCAAAGGCTTTTATCGTCGCCGTCGTTGCCGCCACATGCCCACCGGCAGATCCCCCTCCAGCAATGATCTTTTTAGGATCGACGCCTAATTTCGCCGCATTTCCACGAATCCAACGAACCGCCGACTTTCCATCACTCACGCATGCCTTTGGCTCGGTCTTATGTTTACTTTTGGTCCGATAGTCTGCGGCAAAAGCAACCATCCCTCGTGATGCGAGGTAGTCCGCATGTCGGGAAAATTGAGTATAACTTCCGCCATTCCATCCTCCCCCAAAGAAAAAGACCACAGCAGGGCGTTTATCCGTCTTTTTCCAATTATCTGGATAATAGGTATGGAGGAAAAGTTTTCCCTGTGGAGTATTCTTATACTCAAGAACTTCATCGGGGCTTACATTGTCCCGTGCAAATGAACTCAGGGAGAAAAGGGATGTTAAAAAAAGAATGGATGAATATCTAAAAATCATCTTCCAAAGATGATTCGATTCAGTAAAACTGACAAGAGTACAATCCTCAGACACCAAATATAATCCATTATGAGTCATCGCTTTCTAACCATTATTGCAGCCTTTTTCTCCACCCTTACTCTCACCGCTAATGACCATCCGAATGTTCTCTTTATTGCGGTTGATGATCTGAACCACTGGGTGAGTCACTTGGGTCGCAACCCACAGGCTAAAACCCCTAACATCGATCGTCTTGCCGCCATGGGGACCACCTTTACCAACGCTCACACCGCCGTGCCTGCATGCGAACCTTCGCGTTGCGCCCTCATGAGTGGCCGGCGTCCATGGGTAAGTGGTTGCTACAAGAACGGACACGCCTGGCGAAACTACCAAAAACCGGGTGAAGGTTTGTCCGCACAGTTTTTACAAGCGGGATACTATGTGTCAGGAGCCGGTAAAATTTATCACCAAATGGATGCGTTGGAAGAGGAGTGGAGTGATTACATGAATAAAGGAAAACTATTCAGCAATGGTCCGGGAGTCGATAAGTACGACGGTTACCATATAGAAAAAACCTTTCCTGATTTAAAAGATGAGGACATTGTCGACTGGCACTCCGTTGATTACTGCGTGGAACGACTTTCGAAAAAGCGTAAGAAACCCTATTTCATCGCCTGTGGACTCTATAAACCCCATCTGGCATTTGTGGCTCCACGAAAATATTATGAAGACTTCCCTCTCGATCAAATTAAGCTTCCGCCTCACATTGAAAATGATCTCGATGACATACCCCCGGCGGGAATTAAAATGGCCAAACCTCAGGCGGATCATGCAAAGTTTTTGAAAAGCGGACGGTGGAAAGCCGCGATCCAATCCTACCTCGCGACCTGTGCCTATACCGACATGAATGTGGGCAGGCTCCTCGATGCCTTTGAAAAAAGTCCTGACCGAAAAAATACCATCATCGTTTTCTGGAGCGACCACGGATGGTCACTTGGCGAAAAACAGCATTGGAGAAAATTTGCTCTTTGGGAAGAGACCACCCGCATTCCAATGATATGGGTGGCTCCGGGGGTTACCAAGCCCGGAACGAAATGCAGTCAGCCTGTCGATAC
>JABGUO010000441.1 GCA_018646565.1 Opitutia bacterium
GGAACGAGGAGAAGACAGCACTTCTTGGGTAACCTCTTCTCCCGAATGGGTGGGCATACAATGCATAAAGAAGGAATTATCCTTGGCTTGGTTCAGTAAATCCTGAGTCACTTGATAACGGGCCATTTTTTTCTTCCGGTCATTTTCTTCTTTTTCATAGCCCATACTGACCCATACATCGGTATACAAAATATCTGCATTTTGTGCCGCTTCCTTGCAATCTTGGGTATATTTCCATCGGATCGGAAGGTTTGCATTTTTGCAGAAAGTTTCTATTTCCGGGGAGGGTTTAAATTCTTCCGGTCCACTTAACCATATATCCATATCCCACA
The DNA here is from genome assembly GCA_018646565.1 of Opitutia bacterium. GTDB lineage: Bacteria > Verrucomicrobiota > Verrucomicrobiia > Opitutales > Seribacteraceae > Seribacter. The sequence goes on from JABGUO010000441.1 coordinate 333, forward strand.
ACGCACCGGCTAAAATCCAAGAATTCGCCATATTACAACTGGTATCCCCGAAGAAGGCCAGTTTTTTGCCTTTTAATCCATTGTAAGGATTAAGAGACGAACCAGTTTTTTCTAGAATAGTCATACAGTCGGCGTAAATTTGGCAGGGATGAAGAAAATCAGTCAATGCATTAATAACCGGTATTTCTGAATACTGTGCAAATTCCTTAATAATTTCATGTCCGTGCGCTCTTACAATTAAGCCATCTAGGAAACGGGATAGTACTTTTGCGGTATCTTCAATACTTTCTCCCCGACCAATTTGAGTGCTCGAAAGATCCAGTAACACTGGATCGCCACCTAATTCTCGAATTCCTACCTCAAAGGAGACCTTGGTTCGAGTACTGTTTTTGTAAAATAACATTCCCCAACTTTGTCCCATTAAATCTTTAGTCGGTCGTAGTGCTCTATTTTTCTTATATTCAAAAGCATTTTTGAACACAGATAAAATGTCTTCTTTTCCCAAATTATTTTCTTCTAAAAAATGTTTCATTTTTGTAATTCATGGTGAAATTCCTTCAGGGAATTCTTCGTGATTTCAAGTGCTTCCTTTAATTCAGAATTGCAAATCGTAAGTGGAGGGAGAAAGCGAATTGCATTTCCGGCGGCTCCTACTACGAGCAGACCGTTTTGTCGAAGCTTTGTAATCAAGTCGTTTGGTGAATTCTGCATAACGAGGGCAAGCATTAACCCACGGCCTCTTACTTCCTTAATTAAATCCGGGTATTTATTTTTGAGGTTTTCCAATTCTGATTGAAGGAATTCTCCATGCTTTTGAGTTTTATTAATCAGATCTTCTTTTTCAATGACATCCAGAACAGCATGTGCAGCAGAACAGGCGAGGGGGGAACCTCCAAAGGTGGTTCCGTGAGAACCCGGTTTAAAAATATCAGTCCATTTTTCCTTCAACCAAACTCCTCCAATCGGGAATCCACCACCTAATCCCTTTGCCATCGCAACGGCATCTGGTTTTACGCCTGCTTTCTGAAATCCAAGAAATTCCCCAGTCCGACCAATTCCCGCCTGTACTTCATCGAGCATAAAAAGGAGGTTTTTTTCTAAGCAAATTTCTTCGAGACCCTGTAAAAAAGAGTCAGAGGCAACCTGGATCCCTCCCTCCCCTTGAATCGACTCCACCATTATACCAATAGTTTGCTCGTCAATTTTGGCCTCAAATGCAGCAAGATCATTGAGAGGGGCAAATGAAAAACCTTCGAGGAGTGGCTCGAAGCCATTTCTGTATTTCGAGGAAGAAGTAGCGGATAGAGCCCCCATTGTTCTGCCATGAAATGCATTTTCGGCAACAATGAGCTTATGCTTTTTTTGACCGGGAACTTGATTTCCTGTTAATCTTGCAAATTTGATCAATGCTTCATTTGCTTCCGCACCACTGTTGCAAAAAAGCATTTTACCTGGGCCAATGTGAGCGATTAATCTTTTCGCTAAGTTGATTTGTTGGGGGATTGAATAAAGATTGGAGCAATGCACCAGTTGTTTGGCCTGATTACTGACTGAATCAATCCAATGTTCATGGCTATGTCCAATATTGGTTACTGCAATTCCGGATGTGAAATCAAGGAATTTTGTACCGCTTGAGTCCCATAAGTATGAACCCTCTCCTTTTACAATCTCCAACGGGGGTGGACCGTAGTTGCTTATTAAGTATTTACTTTGCTCTAAAACGCTCACGGGAATTAATGGGAATGTACAATTTCAGTACCAATTCCTTCATCGGTAAAGATTTCAAGAAGAATACTATGGGCAAGCCGACCATCAATAAAATGCACACGGTTAACACCCGCATTTAATGCCTGAACCGCACTATTGACCTTTGGCAGCATTCCTTGGGCAATTACTCCCTCCTGCTTGAGTGGTTCGACCTGATCAATTGCAAGACTGGATAGCAGGCTGCTTGGATCTTTTGGGTTTTGCAGAAGACCTGGCACATCGGAGAGGTAGACTAACCTTCTTGCTTTCAGGGCAATTGCAACTTGAGCGGCTGCAGTATCCGCATTTATGTTGTAGCACTGACCCTGCTGGTCCGATGCAGTGGAAGAAATTATGGGCATAGAACCGGCATCGAGTGCCTGTAGTATCGGGCCAGTATTAACGGATTGAATTTCACCCACATAGCCAAGTTCGGAACTGTGCGGAAGCTTAGTGCAGGCTAAAATTTCTTTTCCGGCTATTCTTTGCACATCACAATCATAGCGAGCCACAAAAGAAGCAACTTCTTGGTTCACCGATCCATTTAAAACCTCATCCACAACTTCGATTGATTGTTTATCAGTGACTCGCAATCCATCAATAAATTGTGCTTCAATTCCTTTTTCTGTGAGAACCCGGGTAACTGCTTTACCTCCTCCATGAACCACTACTACTTGAATCCCTAAAAAACTGAGTAGAACGAGATCCTGGGCAACACGCGAACGAACTTCAGGATCGGGGGAATCCATAAAACTCCCCCCATATTTAATTACAAAAATTGATCCTCGAAACCTCCTTACATAAGGCAATGCTTCGACTAGGATACTTGCTTTTCTTTTACTTTCTTCTACCTCAAGCATCATTCGCTCTTATTGAAGTTTACATATTCCTCGCTCAAATCATTGCTCCAAATTTCTCCCTCTGCTCGTCCCATATTTAAATCTAAAGTAATAGTGAATTCATCGGAAGAAACGATTTTTTTCCAATTTGCCTTATTTTCAATTAAAGGTGTCCCTTTGGAGAGCACAGGAGTTTCGTTGTAAAACATAGTAATCTTCTCAAAGGATAAGCCTACTTTTGAATAGCCAGCCGCGTCCACTACTCGACCCCAATTCGGGTCAGAGCCATACCAGGAAGTTTTTACTAAGAGTGAATTGGCAATGCAGCGAGCCACTTTTAAAGCTGATTTAGAATCTTTTGCACCTTTGATTCTCACTTTTACAAATTTAGAAACCTTTTCCCCGTCTGTTACACATTTTCTAGCTAAGCAGGAGCAAACTGCATTCACTGCATCCGTGAATTCCCGTTGAACGGCGTTTGTTTCTTCCTCCAATTTAATGCCCGAATTTCCATTGGCGAGCAGAAGGACCGTGTCATTGGTGCTCATGTCTCCATCAATTGTAATTCGATTGAAAGAATTCTCCACCGCATCCTTTAGAATTTTTTGCAATGTAGAGCTCGGAGCAAAAATATCTGTAGTCAGGAATGCTAACATGGTAGCCATGTTAGGCTCGATCATACCCGCTCCCTTGACGACGCCTCCAATAGTTATTTCTCCCCGTGAACATTCGATTTTCGCGGAGCATGACTTGGTGCAGGTATCAGAAGTTAGAATCGCTTCCTGGAAAGCTCGTGCACCATCACACTCGTCCTTGATGTCCTCGCTTGCATCTCTAATTCCTGTGGTAAGACGACTCATGGGCAGTGGAACTCCAATTCTTCCTGTTGAGCAGACAAGGACCTCCTTAGAATGGATGTTTAAATGTCTTGCTACCTCCGAGGCCATTTTTTGGGTATCTAGTTCTCCCTGTTTTCCGGTACAGGCATTTGCATTGCCACTATTTGCAACAATAGCATGAAAAGTGGAACCTGATTCGGTTATCAATTTTTTGGAATACCGAACGGGAGCAGCTTGAATGTCATTTGTTGTAAATACTCCTGCTCCGTGGCATGGCTTTTGGGAGTAGATTATTCCGAGGTCTAATTTAGCATTTCTTGCCCCCTTGACATCGCAGTGAACGCCCGAACAAAAGAAGCCCATTGGTTCTGTAAGAGCATCCCCATTTTCATAAAATTTCATGGAAGTCCCTCTCCTTCGTCATACCCTTGGCATATATTCATTGCCTGTATGGCTTGTCCCCCAGCTCCTTTAAGCAAGTTGTCTTCTGCTGAACAAATGATGAAACGATCAGTCCTTGGGTCATGATTGACAGAAAGATCAATCCGGTTTGTGCCGACCACATGAGACACATCTGGAAATTCCCCCTCCTCCAATAAATGAACAAATTTTCGCCCCCTGTAAAAATCGTTCCAACAATCCCATACCTGTTTTCTGGTTGAACCCGCTTTTGCCCGAGCTGAAATGGTGGAACAAATTCCCCGGTTCATTGGAGCTAAGTGGGGATGGAAGGAGATGATAATCTTGTTTGTTACCGCAAGAGATAATTGTTCTTCAATTTCTGATAAATGTCGATGTTTGGGCAGTCCATAGGCACTCGCACTTTCATTTCTTTCGCAATAAAGCAGTTTTTCGGAGGCAGTCCTTCCCGCTCCACTCACACCGCTCATGCTATTGGCTACGATATCATTCTCTTCAATCAATTGATCCTTAAGAAGGGGGAAAAGAGGAATCAAAATACTGGTTGGATAGCAACCAGGAGAGGCAATTAAAGGAGAGTCATCCCATGTGAAGGAATGGATTTCAGGCAGTCCATAGGTGGCTTTTTTAAGCCATTCTGGGGCAGGGTGGGGCGTTCCGTAAAATTCTTCGTAACATTCGGGAGTGAGTAGTCGGAAATCTGCGGATAAATCAATTACTTTTTTCCCTGCCTCAAGTAGTGGTATCGCATAAGATGCTGCCGTACCGTGAGGGAGTGCAAGAAAGAAGAGTTCGCATTTCGAGTTTTTAGAAAGTTCTTCAATACTGGGATTGGTAAAAACCAGCCCCTTTGTTTTTCCTCTTAAATTCGGAATGCAGGACTCAACGGTTTTTCCCGAATATGCTCTGGATGTTACCTCTACCAGATTGATTTTCGGGTGCTGAATAAGTAAGGATACAAGTTGCCTACCGGAATATCCCGATGCACCTACAACTGTTGCGTTCATTATAGTGAAATAAAATAGTTTGTGCTAATTAAAAAAACAAACCCCTCGGTTGGAGTTCCGAGGGGTTTTGTTAAAGAGAATAAAAGAGTTTCTATCGTTTTGAGAATTGGAATCTTTTTCTGGCCCCTGGTTGTCCAGGTTTTTTCCGCTCGAGTTTTCGTGGATCTCGTCGCATGTGTCCGTCTTTTTTAAGAGGAACACGAAGCTCGGGATCCATTTTTTCTAAAGCACGAGATAAACCATGCCGGATTGCTCCTGCTTGTCCTGCACTACCACCACCAGAAACATTGACTGTTATATCCACTCCGCCCACCATATCTACGGAAGCAAGAGGTGATAACACAATTTTTCGTGATTCCTCAGTGGAGCAGTAATCGGAGTATTCTTTTCCGTTGATCAGGAAAGTCCCTGTGCCTTCTTTAATTCGGACACGGGCGGAACTTGTTTTTCTTCTGCCTGTGGCAATAAATTCAGTGGTGGAAGTTTTGGCACTCATAAAATAAATAGATTAACTTGCTAATGGAGTCGGTTGTTGAGCGGAATGCGGATGTTCTTCTCCGCGGTATACTTTGAGTTTGGTCAGCATGCGATCTGCAAGTTTGTTTTTGGGCAACATACCCTTTACCGCATTCATGATAATAAATTCTGGTCTCTTCTTACGAAAGTCTGCTACATTACGGTATTTTTCGCCTCCCATGTAGCCACTGTAAAACATGTACTTCTTCTGTTCTTCCTTGGCTCCAGTGAGCTTGACTTTGTCTGCGTTAATAACGATTACATAGTCACCTGTGTCCACATGAGGAGTGTAGGTGGGTTTGTCGCGACCGCGGAGTGAATTAGCGATAGACACTGCGAGTCTACCAAGAATTTGATCTTTTGCATCCACAATTCTCCACCCGTGGGTGGTTGTTTCAGCTTTGGCAAGAGTTGTTTTCATGTTAGATTTGGAGAAAAGCTTTTAAATAAAACAAAATATGTATCGTTCGTCAACTGAACAATCATTTATTAGGGGGGAATTCGTAAGGGTTAAAATTGACCAGAGCCAAGATCACTTAAAGTTTGGTCATAAAACTTCCGTCCATAACCCATTACCCTGTCCGTATTATCAAACACAACTGGCATATATCTTTGCTCAATATCTTTATTAGCTAGAGTACCCTCGTTACCACCTTTACGGATTTTGTAAAACCAAGCACTTCCCCAATCGTAGCCTTCAACATAATTTGCGATACCAGCGAGTTCAAAAACCTGTCCTTTGGTCATGCCAACTGCAAGCCCCATCAGGCTTTCAATATTTTCCTTAATTTCGCCATCATCCTTGGCAAAAGGATTGGAACCTCCTCGAGTACAAGAAGAGAATGAAAAGAATAAAGAAGTGGAAATTATTCCTAAAAGAATACGAAAGTGTAAGGGTAAACGATTCATGTTGGGAATTTATTCATGCTTTTAAAAATTTCGCAATATCAATTTTTTAAATTAAATCGATCTACATTTCACAATTCTTCTCCATACCGAGCGGAATTATGTGAAATATCGCCTATTGATTGGCCAGTTTTTCGATTGCCTTATAACTGCGTGCGATCATTTCCCTCGGGTCGTCGAGTAAATTAGCAGTGGCCAATGCATTATCGAGTAGTTGATTTGCAATTAGCTCAGCTGTTTCTTTGTCTGATTCTATCAACTTTGATAACCCCTTAATAATGGGGTGTCTTTGATTAACCTGAAGTTTGACCGGTGAAGTTGGCATTCCATCATCAGCCCCCTGCATCATTTTCATAACTCGACGTGCAGATGCTCCGCCTAGACCATCTCCGCCCACTATACAAACCGGACTGTCGATTAGGCGATCGCCAGTTTCAACTTCTGATACTTTTTCCTTTAGGCTTTCCTTCAGCCATTTACACAATGATTTGGTGTCCTTCTTGTTGAGTGCTTTCCCTTCCGGTTCCTGGTCGAGTTTTTCTAGTTTCAATTCATCGGAGTCGGCAGAGATAATCTTTTTCTCTTTATACTCACGAACGGATTGCATTACATATTCATCTACAGGTTCAGTAAGAAGAAGAACTTCAAGACTACGTGCTTTTAGAGCTTCTAGGTAAGGTCCTGCCTCGATGGACTGCCTGCTTTTTCCGAAAAGAAATAAAATTTCTTTTTGATCCTTTGCCATTCGGTCGATGTACTCATCGAGTCCGGTAAGCTTACCCGGTTCCATTGCAGTTGATTCAAATCGAAGGAGTTTGGCCAAATCATCTTTGTAGGTGAAATCGGTGGCTGCACCTTCTTTGATCAGAATGCCGAATTCTTTCCAAAATTCTAAATAAGTTTCGGGTTCTTTTTTTGATTGTTCATTAAGGAAACGAAGAAATCTTTTTGTCAGGACCTGATTAAGTTTTCTGAGCAACTCGCTATCCTGCATTACCTCGCGGGATACATTAAGAGGTAAATCTGAACTATCGACCACTCCTTTTAAAAATCGTAACCATTCCGGAAATAAAGCCTTGGGTTCTGCATCAATTAGTACTTTCCTGCAATGCAATGCTACCTTGTTTTCATTTCTGAACATCCCCATTTTTTCCATGTTTCTTTTCGGTACAAAAAGAAGGGAATTAATCTCGAGTGGAGCGTCTGCACTAAAATGCATGCGCATGAGGGGAGCTTCATAGTCGTTGGACTGAAATTTATAAAATTCCTCGTACTCTTCGTCTTTGATTTCATTTTTGGAACGAAGCCAAATCGCATCAACCGTATTGACTTTCTCTCCATTTAGGGAAACTGGAAACTGAACAAAAGCAGAATATTTCTTAATGATATCCTTGACTCGGTCTTCTTTTGCAAATTCAGAAAAACCTTCTTTTAGATTAATTACTACTTTTGTTCCTCTTTGTTGATCGCTTGATTCTTCAATCGAGTAGGAACCACTTCCATCACTTTCCCAACACTGACCATTTCCATCTTTCTTCCATGTTCTGGTGAATGCCTGTACTTTATCGGAAACCATGAATACACTATAAAATCCGACTCCAAATTTCCCGATCAACGAGTCACTTTTTTCTCCATCTGCTTGCAGTGCTTCAATAAAAGCTTTTGATCCGGAGTGTGCGATTGTCCCCAAGTTCTCGATTAACTCCTCTTTGTTCATGCCCAGTCCAAAATCCTGGATGGTCAAAGTATTAGCGGTGTCATCGGTCGTAACCTTAATTTCATGCTCTAATTCGTCCTCAAAAATTTCTTTCTCAGTTAATTGAAGGCGGCGCAGTTTTTCCAAGGCATCTGAGGCATTGGAGATTAATTCCCGAATAAATATTTCTTTGTCCTTGTAGAGGGAATTAACCACAATATCTAGAACCTGTTTGGTTTCTGCTTGAAATTCGTGTTGAGTAGGTTTGTCAGTCATAATTTTTAAAAAGCGTCCTATCGTATGAATTTTATGTGCATCTTCAAGCGATAAGTAAGATTAGGGGGAAATAGAACTAATTATGCTCGTTTAGCTTAAATCAAACTTTTTCCTTAAATGTTCGTATGCCTCATTGATTTCCTTGGCTTTTTTTTCGGCAACTTCTTTGATCTCCGGTCCCATTGCCACCACTCGATCGGGGTGATATTGAGCAATGATTTTACGGTAGGTTGATTTTACAACCTTCAAATCTATTGGTTCTTTAAGACCCAGAACCCGGGCATATTCATAATCCTCGGGTAAGAAAATAATCTCATTGGGTTCCTTATCGGAGTTGGTTGAAGAATCTGGGACATCCTCTTCGGTTTCAATCAGAGATTTATCTTCTTCATTATGCCTTCTTTTCCTGCGGTTAGTTTTGGCAATGTTATCGTTCTGTCCTGGTTCGGTTTCCTCCTGTTCTTTACTTGATCCATCCCCTGCATGAAGTGGTTGCTGGAAAAAAGAATCTAGTTTCCACAACATAAACCAAGTAGCAAAAAAGAAGATTGCCCAAGTTAATTTTTGTAAAATTAAAGTCAATGAGTTTGGATCCGACCCGATCATCGATCGCCACCCAGACCATGTTTGGTAATGAGCGTACAGGAATTGACTGGTATACTCGGAAAAAATTATAGAAAGAGATAATCCCAATATACCCACATGTAAAAAATTACTTCCCCATTCTGAGACTTTATTCATCCCGGGAAGCGTCCACTCCAAACATTATAAAGATAGAGTAAAACCCCTCCAATTATTATCATAACCCACTTTAGACCCTTTCTCATCAAATCACCATTGCCGAGCAAATTATGTCCTGTCAAATATTGAATATTGTTATCGTCTTCCCTCAGTAATGTATGTCGATAGAGGATAGGTTTCCACTTTTTTCCTTTGAGCTTTTAAGGGGGGCAATGAGTGGAGGGTGAGTAGTGAAGTATTATTTGTTAATTTCTCCACCGGATAAACAGTTAAAAATAAGGAGGACGAGTCTTGGGATCAATCGACCTGTTGATCTACAAATTGAGCCGTTATATAAAGTGTTGGTTGTTTCTCCCACCAACGCCATTGGCATGTGAAATTTGCTTTTGCAGTACTTCATCTGCTTGAACAAAATGGTGGTAGGGGTCGGATTCGAACCGACGAACGCACGAAGCGGGCGGATTTACAGTCCGCATCCTTTAGCCACTTGGATACCCTACCTTTTAAAAAAGGGATCATAATAAAGAGTCAAAAACTAGAAGCAAGCCGATTATCTTAAAATTAATTTAATTTCGAGGCTTGCCTGTCATTCCCAATTACAGAATATAAATTACATGTTTCCATTCCCCAATAAAGTGGTGGTAGGAATCACTGGGGGAATTGCTTGTGGCAAGTCGACAGTTTGTAAGAAATTTGCAGATCTTGACTGGCAAGTGGTTTCAACAGATTCCCTGGTTCACCAATTATTAGAAGATGATCAAGAAGTTATTGGTCAAATTGTAAATCGTTGGGGTGCACCAATGAAGGATGTACATGGAAGCATTGACAAAGTACAACTTGCTCATGTAATATTTAAATCTTCCACAGAGCGCACTTGGTTGGAAGGGTTGTTACACCCTGTTGTGCGGGAAAGATGGATGTCTCTCGTTCAGCTTTCTTCTTATCGCAAATTTGTCGTGGAAGTCCCGCTTCTTTTTGAAAATGATCTTGATGCCCTTTTTACAAAAACGATTTCGGTCCATACTTCTTCGTGCAAGCAAATTACTCGCCTGCAAGAGAGGGGTTTGGACCACGATGAAATTGCCGCCCGAATCAATGCCCAAATGCCGGTTGAAGAAAAATCGGATCGTGCCCATTTTGTTATCTTAGGAGGCGGTGATCTCAATTTTTTAGAATTACAAATCAAAAACTTTCTAACTCATTTATAAATTCCATTCTTAAATAATTTGTTATGCCCACGAAAAAAACTACCAAGACAACTCCCAAAAAAGTAAAAGAAATCGAAAAGGAAACCCTTCCCGTAGAAAATGCAACGCCGTCAGAGGTGAAGAAGGATGCTCCAGTCGAGAAGGCGAAACCAAAGAGGGCAACTCCCAAAAAGACCAAGCCGGTGGTTACAGAACCGGTTAATGATGCACAGCTTTTCTTTAGTACTGACGGGAGTGAACCAGAGAAACCTGCTTCGAATCCTTATGAGAAAGAAGAGAATGCTCCTCAGTCTCCAGTCGAAAAACCAAAAGAAAATAGCACACCCGAAACTAAGCCAGTTTCTGCACCCAGTAAGCCACACCCTCAGCAACCCAGGCACAATCACCCCAATCAACAGGGGCAAGGACATCAACAAGGACATCAGCAGGGACAGGGAAATAAGAATTTCAAAAAACAAAATTGGCAGGATAAAAAAAGGCAAAAGAACAACAAGCCCCGTCCCAAATTTAAAAAGCCTCGCAAGTTACCGTTCGAGGATACTGAATCTAAATCTCTCGAACTAGGAAACTTACTTGAGTTTGAAGGATTAAAGACAGAAGAGGGAATTTCTAATTTAGCAGAACTTTTTGCCGGGTCGGATGAAGCGGCGATCAATTTTAATGAACTCTATGTTCTGCCCCTTCAAGAATTGAAGGAAAAAGTTTCCTCTTTAGCGGTAGAAATTGAATTACCACCCGCTCCAATCCGTGAAGAAATTTTTGATCTTTTGTTTGATGCCTGTTTAGAAAAAAAGCAACCCGTCGAAATCTCTGCTATTCTTGAGGTCACTGAGGACGGGCATGGTTTTCTACTTCAGGAAAAAGATAACTATCGACTCAGAGCGCAAAGCCCCCTCGTTCCTGCGGTATTGATTAAACGATTTGGACTAAAAACAGGACATCTTGTGCAAGGGTTTATTCATCCTAAGATGGAACTGTCCACCTGCCCGATTGTAATTCAGATCGACAAGGTGATGAACGGTGCCCCCGAGGAGGCATCCC
>JABGUO010000442.1 GCA_018646565.1 Opitutia bacterium
AAAAATGCTTCGTAAGGTCTCGCTTCCATGCTTGATAGCGACCAAAAGTACCGTCACCCATCACTTTTTTAGCGTGTTTACGAATAAGTCCGGCGAGATCAACGGCTTCTTCAAAACACTCCAATCCCAAATCGATATATTGTCCGCCAACTGTTTGTCGGCAGTGTACTGCCACAACATTCTTACCAGTTTGCAAAACATCTGCAGTTATATCAGTAATGTCGTGCGTCTGGTATTTCGAAATATGTCCAGGTTTTTGAAAAACGAGTTTACCATTAAGATATACCTCCACATCTTCATCGTGGTGTAGGTTTAACCGTAGAGTTTTGGGAATGGCCGCCAAGCGAAAGGAAGTCCTCATCCAGATATCTTTACTCTTCCATATTGTTCTCACATTCGCCTTTGGGGTTCCCTTGGTTCCAAATCCACCTATTCCGCTTTTCCAATCTCTGGCATCAAATCCGACTTCAATCCATTCCTGCCTGGGCTTTCTTTCCAGATAATTCCACTGGCTTCCTTTACCTCTGGCATCCTCGAGTAATAAAACTGGTTTTGCACGAACTTTATTCGATTTTTGAATGGAAGCATCTTTATGAAAGGCAACAAGGAACTTTTCTTCAAAACCAGTCATCAGCGACCTGAGTGTTTGCCTACGCAATTCCCATTTCTGAATATCTGATTCATATGTTTTATTTCCAACTTGGTCTTTTACTTCTACCAAATTGGAGTCACCCCTTCCATGAGGAGTGATGTTCGCAAAAAACGAGAGCATGGAATAATAATCTTTAGTTGGTATTGGATCGATTTTATGGTCGTGGCAACGGGCACAACCAACAGTCATACCAAGAAAAACCTCAGTTGTGGTACGAACAATATCGTCTAAATAATCATAACGGGCCAACACACGATCTGCGGGTTCGTCGTCCCAGATACCGAGTCGGTGGAATCCAGTCGCGGTGATGGCTTCGGCATTCGCCTCTGGAAGTTCGTCCCCAGCCAGTTGTTCGAGAATAAACTGGTCGTAGGGTTTATTTTGGTTAAACGCATTAATCACATAATCCCGGTATCGCCATGCCTGCGGCTTATTCCCGTCTCTCTCATACCCATTGGTTTCGGCATAGCGAACAAGATCAAGCCAATGTCTGCCCCATTTCTCTCCGTAGTGGGGAGAGGAGAGTAGCTGGTCCACCAGTTGGTTAAATTTCGTGGATTCTTGATTGGAAACATAAGCATCCACTTCCTTTGGGGTGGGGGGAAGTCCGATCAAATCATAATACATTCTCCTGATTAAGGTATGGTCTTTAGCAGGTGGATTGGCTGGCAGGTTTTGTTCAGCAAGTTTAGCCTGGATGAATCGATCGATCGGGTTGGCATATTCGGGTAAATTTGGAATATTACACGCGACTGGTTTTTTGTATGCCCAATGAGATTTTGTTGTTTCATTAACCTCGATGGTACTCGCATGGCTGTGAGCAATTTTAGGTACAATCTCGTCTTCCTTGGGAAAGGGGAGTCCCATTTCAATCCATTTCCCCAATGCATCGATTTTATTCTGAGGCAATTTTCCAATCGGAGGCATTTGATGATCCTCATCCTTGTAGGAAACCATTTCCAGCATCAGGCTTGCTGCGGGATTTTCCATGTCCACGGCGGGACCGACTTCACCTCCGGCAAGCACTCCCTCTCTGGTGGTCAAAACAAGTTCTGCCCGCACTTTATCTGCCCCGTGGCACTTCCAGCAGTTTTCTTCGAGCAAGGGCTTGATTTCTTTTTTCCACAATGCAATACCATCCTCTGCACTTAGATTTTGAGTAAGCAGACAGATCGAAAGAAGGATACAGGTGCCAACCGTGGATTCAGAAAAGTACCGAACAAAAGATGTAGTCATCAATAAATAATTTATGCTTATATTTCTGCTGGGCAACATGGTCCTACGCCACGGCTAAAGAAAGGTAACCGAGGTTGGTGGAAATCTCATCGGCAGCTTGCTTGATTAACCGGCCTGTATGTTCGATATTTTGTTTATCCATGCGTCCTGAAGGAGCGACTAACCAAATGGCTCCTGCAACATTATTTCTTTTGTTTTTAACCACAGCACCAATGCAAATTTGACCTTCCATTTCTTCTTCCCGATCCACCGCATAGCCCAGTTGGCGTACTTGGATAAGTTCTTTGTCTAATTTTGCCTGGGTGATTATTGTTTTGGATGTGAAACGGGTAAGCTTGAGTCTTGAAATTATTTGCCCGTATTCTTTGGCAGGGAGAGCAGCCAAATATGCCTTGCCGGGGGCCGAGGTGTGTAATGGAAAGCGTAAGCCAGGCTTTACTTTAAAGCTAAAATTGTGCAGTCCATCAATTTGTTCCAACACAATTCCTTCCTCCTCCACAATGGTACCCGCCAACATACTTTCTTGGGTTTCATCCCTCAATCGATAGAGATATGGAATAACCGATTCGATAAAGGAAGGATCTCCTGTTACCGGGGTAGCCAGTTGTAACAACTTTTCCGATA
>JABGUO010000443.1 GCA_018646565.1 Opitutia bacterium
CCTTCTCCTAGGCTTTAAAAACTCACGTTCAATCTCAGAACTAATCAAGAAAAAATATCTGAAGACTTACATGATTGATTCCAGTAAAAGAGAGGTCCTTAACAAATCTGAGGTTCTAAGTTTACCACAAAAAGATTCTCCCAAATCGATTAAACAGTAGCTGAAATGCTTACAGCTCTGCTTTCCGAGGAGAAGGAAACAAGGTGTGTTAGATTGGCCGGAGGCTTTGTAGGCCTACCCTAAACTTGCTTCTCTGCCATTGCGGTACCTGCAATGTAACTGGTTGTCCATGCACCCTGAAAGTTAAAGCCGCCGGTTATCCCGTCGTAATCAAGACATTCTCCAGCAAAATATAAGTGGGGGATCACTCGGCTTTCCATTTTTTTAAAGTTCACTTCTTTTAAACGAATGCCCCCGCAGGTAACAAATTCCTCCTTATTCATCGTTTTCCCACGAACCTGAAATGTGGCGGTGATGAGTTCCTTAATTAACTGAGCTTCCAATTTCTTCGGTAATTGTGCCCATTGTAGGGTTCCTTCTATTTTTACATATGACAGTATTTTCTCCCACAACCTTCTGGGTAGTTCATCGAATAACTTGGATTTAACAAATTGTTGGCCTTTTTGATTTCGCATACGGGCAAAAAAAGTTTGTATGTCTGTCTCTGTTCGCCCCCCCAACCAATTTAACTCAATCTCAAATTGATATTCCGATTCATTTAATTGACGAGCTTCCCAGGCGGAAAGTTTCAGGATCGCAGGGCCACTCAAACCACGATGGGTAATAAGGATTGGCCCTGTTTGACTTTTCCCATTCGATTTTACTCGTACCGATACATTTTCAAGTGAAATGCCGGCTAATTCTTTTAGCCGTTCATCGGTGATATCAAAGGCAAAGAGTGAGGGAGCTAACGGTTCAATGGTATGCCCCAGTTTCTCGAGTGATGTTGTCAGCGATGAGGATTTCATAGAACCAGTGGCAACACATACGCGATCAAATCTTTCACTCCTGCCATTGGAAAACCCGAGAGTAAATTGTTCCTCTTCATGAAGTAAGGATTTAACTCCGACTCCTTCGCATAAAACAACACCATTCTTGACTACCTGCCTGTGTAAGCAATCAATGATACTTTGTGAATTATCCGAGACAGGGAACATGCGACCGTCATCCTCTGTTTTTATTTGAACCCCTCGATCTTCAAACCAGTCAACTGTATCTCGGGGTTGCCAGGTGTAAAAAGCTCCCTTCAATTCCTTCTCTCCCCTTGGGTAATGCAGAGCTAATTCCTTGGGTTCGAAACAGGAATGAGTAACATTGCATCGCCCTCCCCCCGAAATTTTGACTTTTCTTAAAAATTGTTTACTCGAATCATATATCGAAATATCGGCATCTGGATTTTTCTGTGCTAAGGTAACTGCAGAAAAAAATCCGGCCGCTCCCCCCCCAATAATGGCACATTTCATCCCAAAAAAATCACTGGACTGCCCAATATTTACTTAGCTTTTGCTTAACCATAACTAGTTCCTGTTTCGAAAGCTTTTTATAGCCCCGCCCAATGGGCCAGCCGTACCCCCAACGGTACCAAGAGGGGAAGTAAGGCTCTCCTCCTACACGAACTGCATCGTACATTAATTTTGCAAGTGTGGAATCGCCAGTCTTCTTTTCTACACATGCCTTGAAGGCAAGATCTGCCTTCAATCGCTCTTCTTGAGTTCCTCCCTGCCAATATGCAATATCGTGCGTGAGGCAACATTCTTTCCAAAGCTCAGGCTTTTCAAAAGTTCCATCAATAAAAAGGCTACATCCATCACTGGTGAAGTCGGATAACTCGATTGAACTTTCATCCGTACATCCAAGCATAAGCAAGGACCATGCAAGCAGAAGCTTAGTAAGTTTTACGAAGTTAACTGGAAAAGCCCTCAAACTCTAACCATTTTGTCCAACCAAGTGTGCAAAACTCGAATCGCTCGGCAGTTGAAATGCCCGTAATCCAAAAATGGGTAACGAGGCAAGAAGATGGTCAAAAATATCGGATTGTATTGCTTCGTAATGAACCCATCTGACATCGTTTACAAAAACATAAATCTCAATCGGTAATCCTTTGTCAGTTGCTGCCAATTGGCGGACAAGAAAAGTCATCCCTTCCTTATGAATGGCTGGGTTGGCTCTTAAATACTCAAGGCAATAGGCACGAAATGTACCGGCATTGGTAAGATTCCGTCCATTTAATAAAGGAGCCACTAACCCCTGCTTCTCGACGGCCAGTCCTTTTTCTCCGATATCCGAACGTTTTCCTTTAAAGTATTCTTTAAGAAGTTCAATCTTTTCCAATTCTTCGATCTCACTTTCCTTGAGGAATCGAAGGCTCGAAAGATCCAAATGGATAGAACGTTTTATTCGACGGCCACCCGATTCACTCATTCCACGCCAATTTTTAAATGCATCACTCACCAGAGCATGGGCTGGAATGGTACTGACCGTTTTGTCCCAGTTCTGAACTTTTACTGTGGTCAGAGATACATCAATTACATCTCCATCCGCACCGTATTTTGGCATTTCAATCCAGTCTCCTTTACGAACCATGTTATTTGCAGTCAATTGTACTCCTGCGACTAAGCCAAGAATGACATCCTTAAATACCAATAAAATGACTGCCGTGAGAGCACCAAGACCGGAAAAGAAATAAAGGGGTGATTTATCGAGCAAAATAGACAGAATGAATATGATTCCGGTTCCATTAATTAAAATCTTAATTGCCTGACAAATTCCCTTGAGGGGGAGTTTTGATGAAATCTTGCTATCCTCAGAAACTTTATACAATGCGTTGATCAACGAATCGATTACCGAGAGAGCAATTACCACCAGATAAAGATTTACCACAATTTCGATCAACTCGTGAAGAAATAGGTAATTAGAAAATACGACACCTGAAAGTGAACTAATTATAAATGCAGGTGCCAAATGGGATAATCGATGAAAAAACTTCTCCTCAATTAAAAGTTCACCAATCGAAGTTTTTGATTTCTTAATGACTGATCTAACCAGTCCGAGCACAAATCGCTTTACAATGAAATTAGCGATCCACCCGACTCCGATAATTATCAAGAGTGCAATCAGAGCGTATAAATATCCGGCATTTATTTCACTGATCCCGATATTTTGAGAAAGAATGTTTATAAATTGGTCTTCTATTTTGATAATCAATTCCATAAATAATAGGAAAACAGATGCCATTCATCTTACAATCAAAA
>JABGUO010000069.1 GCA_018646565.1 Opitutia bacterium
AAAGCGGATACGAAACTTCTTTTCTAAGGGCTCCATATGAATATCGGATGCCCTCATTTCCAGAGCATCTTTAATTACTGAATGAACATATTTAATAATGGGAGCGTCTTCCTCGCTTACATCTTCCGAGTTCACTCCATCGCCAATTTCAATATCATCATCCCCCACCCCACCAAAGAAATCCTTCATCTTACGATCTTCAGCCGCACCATAAGCCTCATCAATCGCAGCTAATACCGAGCCACGATATGCAACTTTGGGATTAATTGATTTTCCTAAAAGATGGGTTAGGTTATCAAAGCCATCCTGATCGAGAGGGTTTCCAAAAACAATTTCAATCTCAGCACCTGTTGCCCCAATTGGAAATGCTTCGTACTGCCTCGCCCACTCTGGAGTAAGCAAAGCAATAATATCTTCTGTTGGATTCACTTGGGAAACATCCACTGCATCCATGTTCAACTCGGTGGCTAAAAAACTGACCACTTCTGACTCGGGCATCCCCGTTTTTGCAAGGACGCCGTTCATAATTGCGAGTTCTTTCCCGCCAATTAAACCGTCACCTTCTGCCTCCACCTCTGCGGTAATTTCTGCCAAAATCTCATCGGAGAGCATCCCTTGTTGCTTAAATGCGTCTAGGATAAATTCGTCCGTTGGGTTCATGTAATATTGCTGGAAAGAAAAGTTAAATAAAAGAAAGTAAAAATATAGTAAAATTTTCTTATTATTTACAAGCTCATCTGCCCAAGCCTACTAAAAATTCAGGATTATTTTTGGTTTTACGGACTCGTTGAATGAACATTTCCATCGCCTCAACCGGAGGAACACCTTTAAGGGAGCGTCTAAGGGAATAAATTTTATTTAACTCATCAGGGTGATATAAAAGTTCTTCTTTACGAGTTCCACTTTTCTCAAAATCCAAGGCAGGGAAAATCCTTTTATTGGAAAGTTCACGATCTAAGTGAAGTTCCATATTGCCAGTGCCCTTAAACTCTTCAAAAATCACTTCATCCATTTTACTTCCTGTTTCAACCAACGCGGTTCCAAGAATGGTTAAACTCCCCCCTCCTTCAATATTTCGGGCGGAACCAAAGAATCGTTTGGGCCGTTGCAAAGCGGTTGCCTCCACTCCGCCACTCAGTATTTTCCCGCTGTTGGGCATTGTGGCATTGTAAGCTCGGGCAAGCCTGGTAATCGAGTCGAGTAAAATAACGACATCTTGATTGCACTCGACCATACGACGAGCTTTTTCAATTACAATTTCTGCTGCATGAACATGACTTTCCGCACTTTCATCAAACGTGGAGGCAATCACTTCAGAATCGGGAACCTGACGACGAAAATCGGTCACCTCTTCCGGGCGCTCGTCCACTAGTAGAACTATTAAATGAGCATTGGGATTATTGACTCGAAGTGCACGCGCAATTGCCTGTTGCAGGACAGTTTTCCCGGTTCTGGGTGGAGCGACAATTAAACCTCGTTGACCAAAACCAATCGGAGAAACAAGATCCACCACGCGCATGGATACATTATCCCACTCCACATCCGCATTTGTCTCAAGATAAATACGATCCAATGGATAATAGGGAACTAATTCCGTAAAGGGCATTATTCGAGATGCCTCCTCTGGGTCACCGTTCATCACCTTGTCGATCTGAATTACAATCGGGCAGGTGGACAGTTCCATCTTAGGATGAATAAAACCTTGCACAAGATGTCCTGTTTTCAGTCCAAATCGTTTAATCAATGCCGCAGGAACGAGGGGGCTTTGCGCTCTGAGTCGATAGTTATCTTTTTCCTGAAGTAAAAAACCATGCCCGTCCTCAGTGACCTCAAGAATAGCAGAGATTTCGACGGGTTGCTTTTTTTCTAAACAGGCTTCAAACAAAAGATCAAAAATTTCTTCACGAATTGGAGCGGGTGGTAACTCAATTTCCACCGCTAAAGAGGAAACTTTTTCCTTCAGTTCTTGAAGAGGCAGAACATAGAGTTCATTGAAATTGATCGCCGCTTCATCCGACCCGGCAAAAAGTTCTGCTAAATTAGAAATTCCCTCTTCTGTCTTTAATCCTTCAAACTCAAGTAAGTTTCCTAGT
>JABGUO010000444.1 GCA_018646565.1 Opitutia bacterium
ACTTCTCCCCGTGCCGGGGCAAAAGGAAGTCCTTTAAACCAAGGATTTTCAAGTACACGAAAGCCTTCACAGAAAATAACTTTTTGTAAGTTTTCTTTCCTTTTAAATTCAAAAGAGGAATTTTTACATGCCTTGATTGCAATTAAATAATCTTTACTTGCCTGGAGAAAACGAGATACATCGAGTTGCCATGCATTCTTTGTAATTCCTCCACCGAGCGGTGCTTGTATCCCCCTCTTTTGATATTGATCGGAATTCAATTGCCCATTTTGAAATAGAAAGAAATCGGGATTTTTTTCCATTTCATTCCAGGCATTTTTTTGTTTTTCTGAAATGAAAAGCCGATGAAGTGGGATAGATCGGTAAAAATCGCTGCCCCAGGACCGTTCGCATTGTCGAAAAAACAATTCATTTTCCATTAGGCAATCCTTTATCATAAATGGCGGATTAAGCTTGGGACCGATTAATGGATTCACCAATCCCACAGACACCGCACTTGCTGAATGTGGGAGCCCGGCATCGAGGACAAGCACTTTTTGCCCGCGTTCAATCAGGTGATGTGCCATGACGGAACCCGCTAGCCCATGACCAACGATAATAAAGTCAGTCATGAAAGAAAGGGAATCAAACCATAATTCTCCTTGCGACCCAGACGGGGAATGACAAAATTAAAAATTATGTTCAATCGTTTGTTAATTGGATTCGGTCTCTTATTTTTTATATTTCTAGTTTTTAAACTAGATGAGTCTATCACTAAAGACTCTAGTGAGTTTGTGCAAACTCTCAACCCACAAGAATCAGCAGAACCTCCCGAGGAAATGGTTCCTCTTTCCAATTCAATAACAGACCTTAATGTGGAAATATCTTTACCCACCCAGATCGAACGGGAGCTTGATTTGAATATGTTAGTGGATTCACCAATTCTTGAAGACTTGACCCTTGGGTTCGCAACCACACAGTCCATGCAAACATTCTTGGCTCAGGCAGAAGCGAATGGCTTTAGGGTGAGAGATCGTTCAGCAGAATTAAAAACCATTCGATTACGAGTGACGGATCTGGATCAAGCATCCCGATATCTTGATAAAATGGAAAATGAGGAAGAACCCCATTATAACTATCGGGTTCGATCACCCGAACTACCCCGTGCCGAATTTCTTGAAGGGGAGAAAAGCTTTGGAGCTAATGCGGACCAATGGATTGGCATACCCGAGGAACGAAATGACTGGGGACGCGGGGTAAAGGTGGCCATTCTCGATTCAGGGATCGATTTAAGTCACTCCAATCTGGATGGGGTTTCCATTGAGGAGATTGACCTGCTTGGCGATGGAGCGAGTTCACGGGGGCATGGGACTGCGATTGCATCGATCATTTCTGGAAATGATTCTGGTATTATGGGGATTGCACCCTCCGCTTCACTTCTTTCCATCCGGGTACTGGACGGGGAGGGGCAGGGAGACTCCTTTACCGTTGCCAAGGGAATTGTGGAGGCGGCCAACCGGGGGGCTCAAGTGATCAATCTTAGCCTTGGCGGCACGGGGGAAAGTATAGTTCTTAAAAATGCGGTAGATTACGCTCGGGCACAAGGTTCGTTGGTGGTGGCTGCAGTTGGGAATGAGGGAGTAAGCGGAGTCTCCTATCCGGCTAAATTTGATCACGTGATCGGAGTTACCTCAGTAGATGCAAATGGCAGGCAATCTTCGTTCGCTAATTATGGAGAAGGCGTTGATATTGCCGCCCCCGGAGTGGGTGTGTTTACGGCCTGGGAAGACGAGGCCCTCGTTTCATTCAGTGGTACATCCTCTGCCACCGCTTTTATAAGTGGAGCACTGGCATCGGAAATTTCCAGGAATCCAAATCTTTCGAGTGATCAGGTAGTCGATTTGCTTTACAAATATTCCAATGAATCCGAAAAACCAGGCTTTGATCAGTTTACTGGGAATGGAATTTTAAATGTGGGCCGAATTGAAAATCGGAATGTGCCTAACCTACATGACGGGGCAATTGTCGGGTATTATTTTGATCCCGAAGAAATGAAGGGTGGAACCACTCCTTTTTTGGTATCCGTACAAAACCAGGGAACTGCCTGGCTCAATAATGTCAGTTTGGAAGTGGAATATCGAGGAGTGGTGAAAAATTATATCTTTAACAATTTAAATCCCGGGGAAACAAGGAGTGAAAAATTATTTCTGGATGGAAGCGGCGAATCGGGAAAAGGAGTTAGGATTTCCTCCCAGCTTCGGCTAGGCGGACAGACTGATATTAATCCGGGAAACAATTCCCGTGTCAGTACTATTTCCCTCCCTTAAAATATTCAAAGTGAAACTTGTATAAACTCAAGAAATTGGCGTGACCCGCGTGGCAAATTGCCGACAAGCAGACTGAATGGCTAGGCCGCGTCGAGTTTTTCAGGTTCGATCGGAGTAATCTTTGCTTTTCCTTTACCTCTTACCACGCTGGCACTTATCAGTACTTCAACAGCACCCTCAATTGCTGGTAAGTCGTACATAATATCGAGCATGATGGTCTCCATAATAGATCGAAGTGCACGGGCACCTGTTTTCATTTCGACTGCCTGTTGGGCAATTGCTAAAATTGCTTCGCGAGTAAATCGCAGGTGTGCCCCTTCCATCAGGAAAAGTTTTCGATATTGTTTAAGCAGAGAATTTTTTGTCTCCTTTAAAATGCGGACCAATTCAGGGCGGGTGAGTTCGTCCAAAACTGAAACGATTGGCAGTCGACCAATAAACTCAGGAATCAACCCGTATTTAACTAAATCTTCTGGTTTAACGACTGCCAGTAATTCGTGAGATTCTTTGGGTGCATCTGCTGAATATCCTACCATTCGATTACCTGTTCTTTGTTCAATAATTTGATCGAGGTCAGTAAAGGCACCTCCGCAAATGAATAAGATGTTGGAGGTATCCAGTTGAATGTATTCTTGATTGGGGTGTTTTCTTCCACCCTGTGGAGGTACATTACAAATTGTACCTTCTAAAATTTTGAGTAGTGCCTGTTGGACGCCTTCGCCTGATACATCACGAGTGATTGAAACATTATCAGTCTTGCGACCAATTTTATCAATCTCGTCTACATAGATAATACCACACTGTGCTTTTTCCACATTTTGATCTGCCGATTGAAGAAGGCGAAGAACGATATTTTCGACATCATCTCCGACATAACCTGCTTCAGTGAGAGTAGTAGCGTCGGCAATGGCAAAGGGAACATCGAGCATTCGGGCGAGGGTACGGGCAAGATAAGTTTTTCCACTCCCTGTTGGACCGATTAGAAGAACATTGCTCTTTTCAATCTCCACATCTTCCAATTCGCTGGATGAAAATTGGTCCAATTTACAATCCCCGATGTTTAGTTCGGAAGCTAACCTCTTGTAATGATTATGGACTGCGACTGATAAGACTTTTTTTGCATGTTCTTGTCCGATCACATGTTGGTCAAGAAAACCCTTAATTACACTTGGTCTTTGTAGATTAAAAACTGGTTTCTCATCAGAACCTTTGGGTGGAGCAGACTTTTCACCCAATTCGCGATCGATAATTGTTTTACATACTCGCACGCAAGAATCGCATATGTAAACACTTGCGGGACCCGCAATCATCTTTTTAACCTCGCCCTGTGGTTTACCACAAAACGAACAAAAATTGATCTTGGTCGGTTTCGCCATAAGGTTTCGTTATTCCTTGGGCTTTTTAGAAATTACTTCGTCCACAATACCGTATTCTTTGGCTTCTTCTGCGGACATATAATAATCGCGGTCTGAGTCTTTTTCTAATTGTTCAATCGATTTCCCACTGTGTTGAGATAGAAT
>JABGUO010000070.1 GCA_018646565.1 Opitutia bacterium
AGCAGCCAGTGTTGATAAGGCATATTCCGGATTACTTAAATAACCATCAAAGAAATGCTCGGCATCATATACCACTTCTTTACCTTGTGCTTTCAGGTAGCGAACTGAGTCTTCAATCATGGCTAGGTTTTCTTCCGGAGTAGTGCGCAGTACATCAGTTACATGTAAAAGCCATGATTTTCCGAAAATAGTAACAACTGGAGTATTGGCATCTAAAAGGAGTTTAATTTGTGGATCCTCTTCCACTGGGGAGGACGCTCTTCTCGTGGAACCAAAAGCAGCAATTTTAGCATGAGTTAGATTGAGTTCAGTTGCTTTTTCGAAAAAAGCCATATCCCTAGGGTTGCTACCTGGCCACCCGCCTTCGATGTAATCGATACCGAATTGATCCAGTTTTTCAGCGACTCGCAGTTTTGCGGTAACGGTAAAAGAAACGCCCTCAGCCTGAGAGCCATCTCGAAGGGTAGTATCATAAATAATGGTGTGTGTTTTTTCTGGTTCGCTCACGGTAAAGTAAATATTAAGTAAAGTTGACTTGTCTTGGGTTGGTTACTCAAAAATAAAAGTAAAGAAATAGTGAATAGCCCGGCTTTCAAGGGTAAAGTAAACCCGAAAATCGGGCTACTAAATTCGATTGGAATTTTTTGGGTAAATTCGTTTGGAGCAATATGATCTAAAATGAAAGCTCATAACAAAATTGTATCCTATGCGATGTTTTTATGGCAACCACAAAGCCTTTACGCTAAGTTTAAATAATCTTGGATATTCAAAACGAAAAAAAGCATTTAGCAGAAGCATTTTTCCAATCTTTGATGAAAAAAACTTCGCATGCTCCATTAGTGGATTATGGGTTACCGGGCCCCTTTATATGCTCCCGGAAAAAACTTTTAATCCTTTCCGTTAAATTAGGACTTCATTTACGGAAAAATTCTCATTCCCAACGAATTGGAATTATTTTACCCCCTGGATTAGCCGGAACAATTGCAAACCTTGCGGTTTTATTTGCCGGAAAAATTCCGGTTAATTTGAATTTTTCCCTCGGTTCGAATATTGCGGAAAACCTTATTCAAAAAGCGGAGATTAAAACAATCATATCCGCCACAAAGATGATGAATAAATTTCCAGACTTTCCATGGACTAATGATTTATTTGAAATTTCAACTTGGTTACAAAAAATATCTTTAACTCCTTATCGACTCATAAAAGAAGCGATTTTATTACAATTTCCTTATCAATTGGCTCGTTTCTTTCTTAAAATTCCAAGCAAAATTGATTCCGAGGAAGCGACGCTATTATTTACAAGTGGAAGTTCTGGCGAACCCAAAGGGGTTGTTCTTACACACCAAAATATTCTGTCTAATTGTTCTCAAATTAACCGATTGGGACTTTTTGATAAGGACGCCAAGATTCTTGCCAATTTACCGTTATTTCATAGCTTTGGATTTACTGTATCCACATGCTTCCCATTACTTTATAATATTCCATTCGTCACTGTTCCATCTCCTTTGGATGTGAAATCTGGCCTTCATGCCATTCAGAAAGAAAGAATTACTTTTTTATTGGGGACCCCCACTTTTTTGCGTGGTTTTTTGAATAAAGGAAAGAGCGAAGATTTTGAATCAATTCGCTATGTAGTAGCGGGAGCCGAGAAAACGGAGAGTTCTTTTAAAAAGAAATGGGAAGAATTTGCCAACTGTTCCTATCTCGAAGGTTACGGGTTAACAGAAACTTCTCCAGGGATAAGTTTTAATTTACCCAAAGAGGGATCCCGTGAAGGATCAGTTGGTCATTTGTTTTCCGATATTGAGTGTAAAACAATTCACCCAGAAACCCGCGAAGATTTAAAAGTGGGAGAAAGCGGACTTCTATGTTTTCGAGGTCCCAATATTTTTTCCGGTTATTTGAATGATTTACAAAAAACGAATGAAGTACTTACGAAGGAGAATTGGTTTGTTACCGGGGATATCGGTTATTTAGATCAGGATGATTTTTTATTTATTAAGGGTCGATTATCACGATTTTCAAAAATTGGGGGAGAAATGGTACCTCATGAAACAATTGAAGCTCGCATCAAGCAGATTCTTTTTGGCAACGAGGAGAATGAAGCATCTTTACTCATTATTGGGAAATCCGATGAGAATAAAGGGGAGCAACTCATTTTAGTAATTGATCAGGAAATTGATTTTCCAAAGCTCCGAAAGAATTTAAGCGAGAATGGACTTCCTAATCTGTGGATTCCCAAAAAAATTCAAGTTATTGCAGAATTTCCAATTCTTCCCACCGGTAAGGTTGATTTTTTGTCTCTCAAAAAATGGGTAGGGTAGTGAAGAAAAAGATCTAAGACTGGCCGATCATAATGCCCCGGATTAAATCACTTATGCCAACATTTAAATTCTTTGCTTGTGCAAGAATGGCAATACTCGCCTGCATGCGGACTTGACTGGATGCAAACTTGGTACTTTCTGTAGCCACATCAGTATCCTGAATCCGTCCCACTGCCATCTCCCCGGTTGCAATCTTGCCATTTAAATTTTGCATTTCCTTTTCTAATCGACTCATATTTGCTCCTACATTTGCTCTTTCGGAAGCTAAATTTTCAATCCAGGTCGTAATTTGATTTAAGGTACTTTTGGCATTGGTAATGGATTCAATGTTGTAAGTATCTGTGTTTACAGTAATCGTATTTACGCTCTTTAAATCATAGGTGAGTCCTGTGCCGTCAATTGTTGCCGCTAACGAAGAACTATCTTGTTCTTCCACATAACTGCTACCTGGAGTTCCCGCAGTATCAGGGACAACGGCTTGGGCATTAAGAGTAGTCCCCCCCTCATCACTGCCTCGAATTGAACCAGTATCAGTGTTGGTGAATTGATTAAGAGTGCGCAGATTAGAAATGAAATTTTGCCCATCACTTCCTTTGTAATTGGAAATAAAATCTGAGTTACTTGAAAAGTTCCCACCCGAGGGTTTTGAGATATTAAATGTTTGGAAATAATCATCAATTCCGCTGTCAGAAGATGTCTTAGTTATATCATCAAACTGAGTTTTCATCCATGTTGTCATATGCTTTACACCGTCGGCTTGACCGCTTGCTTTAATTCTACTGTGGAGGAATTTTACTGCAAGATATCCAGTTGCATATTGCTCGGAAGAAACCCAACTTTCATTTCCTGATCCGATGGCAGAGGTTAGTGCTGCAAAATCATCCCCATTTCCACTCAAAATCGAGTTTACCCTACTGTCTGCTCCATGAATAAATTCAGCTAAGCCTTCTTTAAACCAGGTTCCTCTGCTCGAACCATCTCCAGTAATATCACCGTAATAGGAATTCTGTGCCTGCATAAGGTGTACCATCTCATGGGCAACAACTCGATCTGCAGTTGAATTGGGTGATGTATGGGGTGCAGCAAAATCAGGAAGATCGAATTGCATTTCAATTACATCGGCGGTTCCATCTCCGTATTGTGCCGTTCTCACAAATGCCGCATAACCACCTGTATCATTTTCATTAACTATTAAGTCCCAACTATCAGCAGGTGCAGTAGTCCAACCGTATTCTTGATTTATAATTACCTCAGATGCCTCCAGCCAGTTTTTCTTTAAGCTTTCTATAAAATCTTTTTTATCCTGGCTAAATGAGCCGGCACCAAATAATTCAAGCCCATTAAAATCCTCAGTTTTTAATTGATCTAGTTGATCGGCTAATTCAAGGAATTCTTTATTGTAATTTTCGCGATCAGCATCGGTCGAGGTAACATCTAATGCACGAACAGTAATCTCCCCAAGTCGGTTCAGAATTTTACCCACAGATTGAAGAGAACCATCTTGAACCTGAGTGTAAGAAAGGAGATTTTGTAGATTTTGTAAACTGACT
>JABGUO010000008.1 GCA_018646565.1 Opitutia bacterium
CTTGTGGGTCGCTGATATGGACTTTCGTTCACCAGTAGAAGTCACCAGGGAAGCACAAGAAATTTGCAAGGCGGGTAACTTTGGATACGGAATTTGCCCGCAGACTTTAACTGATACGATTGTCAGGCGAATGTCTGAGATGTATAGTTGGCCTGTCAATCAAGGGTGGATCACCTGGTTGCCCGGAATGGTTTGTGGATTAAATGTATCCTGTAGGGCAATTGCTGATCAAGGAACGCAAGTAATTACTAATACACCTGTCTATCCTCCCTTCCTTTCGAGCCCATCTAATTCCGGACTTACCTGCACTCAGGTTCCTATGGTCTTGGAGGATAGCAGGTTCACTATTGATTTTGATTATCTTCAGTCTCTGCACACAAAGAGCGGAGACTTATTTATGCTCTGCCATCCCCACAATCCAGTGGGAACAAACTTTACACTTAATGAGCTTACTCAGTTGAGTGAGTTTGTCTTAGAGCGTGGCCTGTATGTCTGTTCCGATGAAATTCATTGTGATTTAATTCTAGAAGATTCATTGAAGCATATCCCATTTGCTTCCTTGAGCGATGAAATTGCCGACCGGACCATTTCTCTTATGGCACCGAGCAAGACCTTTAACTTGGCAGGTTTTGGTTGTTCATTTGCTGTTATTTCAAATCCCGAATTAAGGCGTCGTTTCAAGGGGGCGATGAGCGGGATAGTTCCCGACCCTCCTGCTATGGGTTTTAGGCTTGCTGAAGTTGCTTATCGAGAGGGTGAAGAATGGCGGGTCCGGTTGCTTGATTATTTACGAGCGAATCGAGATTTTGTATTTAATGAACTTCTTTCTGTGAAGGGGCTTACCCCCTACTCTCCCCAAGCTACCTACCTCCTTTGGATTGATGCACGGGATTTGGACGTGGATTGTCCCTTTTCATTTTTCGAAGAGGCAGGAGTTGGCTTGTCTAATGGCAAGGACTTTGGAGCTCCTGGCTTCCTTCGCCTAAACTTAGGATGTACCTACAGTTTGCTTGAATTAGCTGTGGCTAGGATGAAGGCGGCAGTCGCTCGGCTTTAGTTCTTATCTCCATTTAATGAAAGATTTGGAGCGTCGAAGGAAGGAGTTGGAAGGCTTGCTTAAGAAATATGACGAGGCGTATTATCGGAATGCAAAACCTGAGGTTAGCGATCAGCAATATGATCGACTAAGGCAAGAGTTCGACTCAATGGGTTCTCAGGATGACCTGCTCGGCTTGTTCTCAGGCGAGGAGGGTCAGTTAGGCAAAGAGAAGGGAGAACTAGTTCCCGTCGTAGGCGATGACAGGCTTGAGGAATTTGAGTCTCATATTCATATATCCCCAATGCTCAGTCTGGATAACACATACGATGAAGAGGAGTTTTTTGAGTTTAATAAAAGACTATGCAAGATATTGGAAAAACAGGAACTTCCTTATGTTGTTGAACCCAAAATTGACGGAGTTGCGGTATCCCTTACTTACGAAAATGGAGTTTTAGTGAAGGCAGCTACCCGAGGTAATGGCATTGAGGGTGACATTATCACTCAAAATATAGTACATATTCAAAATCTCCCAACCAAGATCACTTCTACAAATTTTCCCTCTCTCATCGAGATTCGTGGAGAGATTTTTATGGCCCATGATGAATTTAATCGTATTAATTCAGAAAGAGAGAATGAGGGGTTGGATCTCTATGCAAATCCCCGTAATCTAACTGCCGGTACAGTCAAACTCTTAGACCCCAAAGAAGCGAGACGCAGGAGGCTCGAAATTGTCGTTTATGGACTTGGTGCATGTCGCCCTTCAGGATATTTCTCCACCCAATCGCAGTTTCATCACTCCCTAAAAGACTGGGGCTTGCCCACTGTTGAATTCTTACAGGCAGTCTCCTCTGCTTCAGGGGCTTGGTCTGCCATTGGCCATTTAGATGAACAGAGAAATAATTACTCCTATCCAACTGATGGGGCTGTAATTAAACTTGATTCTATTGAAATGCAGCAAATAGCCGGAACTACGGCCAAGGCACCAAGGTGGGCTATTGCCTATAAGTTTGAGTCTGAAAGGCAGCAGACTCTGATTGAAAATATCATCATTCAGGTAGGCAGAACCGGTACTATCACACCAGTTGCTTGCTTGAAACCAGTTCAATTAGCCGGATCTCTAGTCTCCAGGGCGAGCCTTCATAATGCGGATGAAATTAGACGGAAAGATATTCGAATTGGCGATCAAGTAATCGTGGAAAAGGCGGGAGAAATTATTCCACAAGTTGTCGAGGTGGTACTCTCCGAGAGAGAGCAATCCTTGGTCCCATTTTCATTCCCCAGTATTTGCCCTGAGTGTGAGAGTGAACTTTTTAAAATGGAAGGAGAAACCGCTTGGAGGTGCCCCAATTCACTATGTCCGGATCAGATTAAAGCTAGAATTGAATACTTTGCATCCCGGGGATGTATGAATATTGACCATCTTGGTGAATCTGTGATTTCGCAATTGGTTGACCGTTCTTTAGCAATAAAGCTTTCTGATATTTATAATTTATCCAAAGATCAATTATTACAGTTAGATGGTTTTGCAGAAAAATCTGCAGACAATCTACTTTTATCAATTGAAAAAAGTAAAGAACAGGACTTGTGGAGACTAATATGCTCATTAGGAATTAAGCATGTTGGTGTCTCTGCATCAAAGGATCTTGCCAGAGTATTCAGATCGCTCCATACACTATCTCAGGCAACAGAATCAGAATTGACTGCAATTGAAGGAATTGGGGGAATCATGGCGAAAAGTTTGATATCATTTTTTGAAGAAAGTGCGACTCAAGACTTGATTCGGTTTTTTAAAGAC
>JABGUO010000445.1 GCA_018646565.1 Opitutia bacterium
AACTTGATCGATTTTCAAATAACTGACAATTGTTAATCATGATCATTCCTAAAGCAAGTAAGTTGGATTTTAAGCAAATCAAAGAAATCGAGAAGATCGTAAGTGAATTCGATTGTAATATCTTAGAGATTCAAGGTCACAATCAATGTGTTTATGCTATTTTGGGCGATGAAACTCATGCTCTTATGTTTAAGAGAATTGCGGGCCTTTCCTATATTCGAAAAGTAGATGCAATCGAGTCCCCCTATAAATTAATGGATCGTCGGTCCGCTTTATCTGATCACCAAGTTCAAGTAGGAATTTCGACAGTTGGAAAAAATTCACCTTTTATTATTGGCGGACCCTGTACCATCGATCCTAAGGAACCCAGTTTATACATTGATACCGCACATGCCCTCAAGGAGGCAGGGGTGAACGCTCTGCGCGGGGGCGTGTGGAAACCGAGAACAAATCCTTACTCCTATCAGGGGGACAACAAGGCAATTGAAATTATTATTCAGGCGCGTGAGGAAACAGGTTTGCCTATAGATGTTGAAGTAATGGACTCCGAACAGCTAACAATCGCGATGGAGGCAAAAGTGGATATATTACAGGTTGGAACTCGGAACGCATTAAATTATTCTTTGCTTAAGGAAATCGGAATGCTATCTGCCGGAACTGGTTCTGGTGTCTTATTAAAACGTGGGCGTCATGTTGCATCCCCCAATGAATTTATTGCAGCAGCTGAATATTTGGTCGCAGAGGGAAATCCTAATGTGATGCTTTGCCCGCGGGGTACAACGCCTGCACTTGATGGGTACCGAAATCATCCGGATGAATCGGTCACTCCATTACTTAAAAACCGAACCTGGGCACCTGTGGTTGTCGACCCGTCTCATAGCGTCGGTCATGCCGAATATGTCCTGGCCTGTTCTTTGTCTGCAATTGCCTATGGTGCAGACGGATTGTGTATCGAATCCCATATTGATCCCGCAAGAGGGATCGGCGACGATCCAAAGCAGGCAATTATTCCAGAAAGAATGAAAGAATTGATTTCATCTTGTCGCGAGATTTGGGCACACCGTTACCAGGTAAAAGATTAGCTTTGAAAAAGTTCTAGTTGCCCAATTTTAGATCAGGTATCAAATAATTGGATACATAGTCTCCCACTGCTTCTTCTAAGGAAAATAGGTCATGCTTGTAGCCTTGATTGCGAAGCTTTTCGATTTTTGCTTGGGTAAAGTATTGATACTTATCCCGTAAATTTTCGGGCATTTCCACGAATTCGATTTGGGCATCTTTTTTAAGTGCAGAAAAAATGGATATTCCCAGGTCGAGCCAAGTTCTAGCCAAGCCATTTCCCAGATTGAATAATCCGGTAGCCTTTTCGTTTTGTGCGAGCCAAAGAGTCATTTGCACTGCGTCTTTTATGTAAAGGAAATCTCTTTTTTGTTCTCCATCCTTATACTCGGGTCGGTGGCTTTTAAAGAGACTCATTTTTCCGGTTTGAGCAATTTGTTGGTATGCCTTGCTTACCACTGATCGCATATCTCCTTTATGCTCCTCATTCGGTCCATAAACATTAAAATATTTGAGTCCGGTTATGCGATCAAGCCAGCCTCTTTCTTTCGCCAGTAAATCAAAGTTGTGCTTAGACCATCCATAAAGATTAAGGGGACTCAACTTTTCTATATCTTCATCCTGATCATCCATGCCGGCTGAACCATCCCCATAAGTTGCGGCGGATGATGCATATATAAAGCGAACATTTGAGTCTAACGACCATTCGCAGATTTCCTGGGTATAGAGAAAGTTGTTATCCTCAAGGTATGCCTTATTGGTCTCTGTAGTGCTGGAACAGGCACCCAGGTGGATAATCGTTTTTACCTCTGACAAGTCATCACTTTTTTCTCGGATTAATTCTCGAAGCACTTTGGCATCGAGAAATCTTTGATATTGTAAATTATCTAAGTTCTTTTGTTTGAGCGAGTCCTCCTCCACCCAATCAACTAACCATACATTTTGAAGATTTTGGTTATTAATTCCCCAAATTGTAGCACTCCCAATTAATCCTGCTCCCCCCGTAACAATGGTTACACCGTCCTTTAAATCATGCATTGGATAATTCGATTGAACGATCACGGGCTGCCTGAGCTGCCCGTTGTACGATTTCTCTAAGCTGGTCCTCTGCAAAACTTTCTAATGCCGCCTGAGTCGTGCCATTGGGTGAGGTAACTTGATTTCTTAATTCTTCTGGATGGTTGTTACTTTGTTCCATCAACTTTGCAGCACCCACAATTGTGTGAAGAGCAAGATCCTTGGCGAGTTCAGTCTCCAAACCAATTTCTTTTCCTGCCTGCTCCAACGCGCAGGCAAATTCAAAAAGATATGCGGGGCCGCTTCCACTAATTGCCGTAACCCGATCAATATCTATCTCATTTGTGACCTCCCTCACCTGTCCTAAGGAAGAGAGCACATTCTGAATCGTAGTGCGATCCACCTCCGTGGGATTAGAGTCGAATAAGAAACCTGTAATTCCCGCACCGATTTGACCGGGAGTATTCGGCATCGATCGTACGATGTTCCGCGAAAGAGGAAAGGCACTTTTTAATCGAGTAAGAGTAATGCCTGCCATGATGGAAAGAATGATCATTCCCTCAGTCGATTTTGCTATTTCGGGGGGAAGTTCGGCAAGTTGTTGTGGCTTGCAACCGAGTACGAGCAGATTCGGATTTTTACCAATTAATTCTGCCACATCTTCGCATCGATGTATTCCGGTTTCCAAAGAAAGGGCATTCGAAGTTCCATCATTGGCTGAGCAACACGTAATTTCATTCGCTTGAAAAGAACCTGAACGAATCAAACTGGTAACGATTGCGGATACCATTTTACCCGCACCAACAAAGCCGATTTTACAATTCATTAAAAAATTATGATTGGGGGGAGGGTTGTGCAGTGATCGTTCCGGAGAGAAGGTCATGAACACACCTTTTATTACGATTAAATAAACAAAAACAAAAATTGAGTACACCGGGCAGGAGGAATGGGGTGATCAGCGTAATGGATGCCAGCCCTTTTACAATCGAACGAATTAAAATCTTACGGAAAGCAGGGGGTTCAAAGTTTTGAAATGTAACAGTACGTAAGCCAAAAGTTGCTTTTCCTAAAGTTTGACCACGAAAAAATGCATCTCCGCATACAAAATACAAAACGGGAAGAAAGCAGGCAGTAAACATCATACTTAAAAGCATTTCAGAAGTTTCCGCAGAAAGTTGTGAATCTTCTAGGAATGTCGCCATTTTGGAGGAATCAAACTGATCATCGCTGCTAAGAATAGAAACTTGATTGATCAAATTATTAAACTCAGCCTTGGAATTTTCGTCGTATAAGTTTGGAATTAAAAGAGCGACCAACTGGATTAGAATAAATAACAAAATTGTGTCCATTGCATACGCAATCATTCTTTTGGCAAGTGATGCGGGGACGAGAACATCTTGTTGTTCTGGTTTTTCATCTGAATTAGATTCCATGAATTATGAATGATTTCCTTTAAATGCCTGAACGGTATTTTTCATTAGCATTGCCACTGTCATTGGCCCCACACCTCCCGGTACGGGCGTAATAAATTTGGTTTGTGGTGCAACTTGTTCAAAATCCACATCACCAACTAAACGAAAGCCCGATTTTTTATTGGAATCTTCAATTCGATTAATTCCCACATCAATGATTGTTGCCCCTTCCTTGACCATCTCTTTGGTGACGAATTGAGGCTTGCCGATAGCCGCAATGATAATATCTGCACGTCGGGTGTGGTTTTCCAGGTCTGGAGTACGGGAGTGGCAAAAGGTAACGGTTGCATTTCCAGGGAAACCCTTTCTCAAAAAGAGCATACCCGCCGGCTTTCCTACAATAAGACTCCTGCCTAAAACCACCACATGCTTGCCTTCTGTGGTAATGTTTTTGCGCTTTATTAATTCTATTATCCCAGCAGGCGTACAGGAAATAAAGGCATCCTCTTGTTCTTGGCATAATTTCCCCAAGTTGAATGCATTAAATCCGTCCACATCTTTACTGGGAGATACATGATTGAAAATAGTGCGCTCATCGATGTGGTCGGGGAGGGGAGCCTGCACTAATATACCATGAACTTCATTATTATTGTTCGCGAGGCTTATTTCTTCCAGCAATTCATCTTGCGAAATGCTGTTTGGATATAGCTGTAATCTGCTTTCAATTCCAATCTTTTCGGCAGTTTTTTCTTTTTTGCTTACATAAGAAACAGAGGCCGGATCCTCGCCCACGCGGATAAATACGACGCAGGGTTTGCCCCCTTGAATTGCTGAAACTTCAATTTTGAGTTCTTCAATAATTTCCTGGGCAATTTCATTGCCATTTATTAAG
This sequence comes from Opitutia bacterium, assembly GCA_018646565.1. Lineage (GTDB taxonomy): Bacteria > Verrucomicrobiota > Verrucomicrobiia > Opitutales > Seribacteraceae > Seribacter. The sequence goes on from JABGUO010000445.1 coordinate 4,381, forward strand.
TCCATAGAAAACCTTAGAGTTTAATTCTATTCGATTTCTCGAAGGATACGGGCTCGAATAACTAAGTCATTTGAACCAGATTTAATGGGCTCGAGTTTTCCTAGAATATTTACCTTTTTGTCCTTAAATTGAATTGGATCTACCGATCGGATATCTTTGGTGTCGATATATGCCAACCTTTTACCGCGTGAATTGAGCAATTGAAAAGGGAAATCTTTTTGAAATCCTAATTTGCGGGGCTTGAGTACTAAAGTCCCTTCAAAATTACGATGCAGATTAACAGCGGGAGGAATGGTGGGTGGTTTGATTGGCATTAGTGTGGAATCCACTTTTCCTTGCTGTGTTTCGAGTGGGTCAAGTTCTTCAATTTGAGCACCCGATATACCCTGTATTTTTCTTTCAGGAGATGATTTAACCGTCGAACTATTGGGTGAGGGGCGGTCACTCCATTTTTTTCTGCCCACCACAATTGGTTCAACTTCATCAATTACTGGAGGTTTGCCTGGTGTAGCCTGAAAGGCATCTGCTAAATTACTGGGAGGACTTTCCGCTTGTGCGAGTGCAGAAGAATGAAAGAATAAAATAAGTAATCCCCCACAGAAAAAAGATAAAAGTGAATTTTTGATATTTGAATTTCCCATGAGTTTGAAATTAGGAAACTTCTTTGGGAAAGAGCAATTCAATTTCTTCATTCTTTAATAATCTACTCTGTCCAATGGACATATTCTTAATCCCTAGTCCACCAATCGCGACCCGTCTCAATTTTTTAACCTTATATCCAAGATGATAAAAAATTCTTCTGATTTCTCTTTTTTTTCCATGTCCCATGTAAACATCTAATTTGGGAGATCGTAATGATTTTCCCTTACTTGGCTTCACTTCATCAATTTTTAAAAATTCTTCTTCAATAACTGCTCCACTCAGAAGAGCAGAAAGATCAGAGGTGTCGAAAGGAATATCGAGTTCAACCTTATACCTTTTTCGAACCATATGAGAAGGGTGTGTTAAGCGATGGGCAAGACTGCCGTCATTGGTGAGGATCACCATGCCCTCGCTATCTAAGTCCAAGCGACCGGCACAAAATAAACGAACCGACCGATATTTTGATTCTAGAAGTTCGAAAATAAGGCGATCTGCATGTCCGTCTTCGTTGGAGCAGACAAATCCTTTTGGCTTATTTACAAGCAAGGTAATTTTTGGAAGGTTTTTTACCTGAACTCTTTTACCATTTACCTTTACAATATCTGCATTCGGGGTGACTCGTTCTCCCAGCTTTGCGTCGACACCGTTGATTGTAACGAGACCATCCATAATCCATTCCTCTCCTTTCCTACGTGAGCAAAGGCCTGCGTCAGCAAGAAATTTTTGTAATTTGGGTCGTTGTGAGTTTGTAGAATTCATCCGTCTTTTTTCAAGTTTTGAACTTGTGTGTTGCTTTAAGCAAAGGATTTTAGCAATTGTTGATAGTGGTATCCCAATTTAATGGGTAAAGTACTATTAAAAACATATGAGTGAAGAAAATACAAAATCTAAAATTGCTCTCGTAACGGGTGCGGGTCGTGGAATCGGTCGAACGATCGCGGAATCTCTTGCCAGAGATGGAATGCATGTCATTTGCGTGAGCAAATCAGCATCTTCGTGTGGCGGTGCTGCTGAAAGTATTAAAGAGAATGGCGGTTTAGCTGAAGCACTAGCCGTAGATGTTTCTTCCGGAGAAGAGATTCGAAAGGCATGTGAGCAGATATTAGAAAAACATGAATGTGTTGATGTACTGGTAAATAATGCCGGAATCACTAGAGACAATCTTCTCTTTCGAATGGACGAAGGTGATTGGATGGATGTGATTAATACTAATTTAAACAGTTGTTTCCATTGGATAAAAGCATTGGGCCGACCTATGACCAGGAAAAGGTGGGGGCGCATTATTAATATTTCTTCAGTCGTTGGGTTGACCGGAAATGCGGGCCAGGCCAACTACGCTGCTGCCAAAGCCGGCATGATCGGTTTAACAAAAAGTTTGGCGCGTGAATTTGCGGCGCGTTCGGTTACAGTTAATGCAATTGCACCTGGTTTTATTGACACTGACATGACATCCGGGTTGGATGAACGAGTCAAAGAAGTTGCTTTAAGCACCGTCCCATTAAAAAGATTTGGAAAAGTGGAGGACATTGCAGAAATGGCTTCCTTTTTGTCCTCAGAAAAGGCATCCTATGTTACCGGCCAAGTTTTTACGGTTGACGGTGGCATGGTGATGTGAACAAGAGATAATGTAAAAATTTTAAACCCAGTAAAAAATTATGTCAGAAAATAACGCCGATCGCGTAAAGAAAATTATTATTAGCCAGCTCAATGTAAGTGAAGAGCAAGTTACTCCGGAGGCCAGTTTTATAGACGACTTAGGTGCAGACTCGCTTGATCAAGTTGAATTAGTTATGGCTCTTGAGGAAGAGTTTGGTACAGAAATTCCTGAGGAAGCGGCCGAAAAGCTCCAATCGGTTGGAGCTGTTATCGAATATGTTGAGAAGAATCTATCCTCTTAGTTCTCTTTACATGGCGGGTCTTTTTTTATTCGCTCGCTTAATTCTTAACTAGTCATGAACCGAGTAGTAGTAACAGGTGTTGGTGTAGTATCATCCCTTGGAAATGGAATTGATGATTTTTGGAATTCCCTCAAAGCAGGTAAGTCTGGAATTACTGGAGTAACCCGTTTTGAAGCGGGGGATATTGCAAGCCAAGTCGCTTCGGAGGTTACGGATTTTAATGCGGAAGACTTTATGGACCCGAAGGAAGTTCGGAGAAATGATCGGTATACACATTTAGCATTGGCCGCGTCCCGTTTTGCATTAGCAGACTCTAATCTATCCAAGGATACCTTAGTGCCAGATAGAACTGGTGTACTTGTCGGTTCGGGGATTGGTGGAATGGAGACCATCGAGAAACAAATGACAACCCTTATTGAAAGAGGGCCCCGTCGAGTTTCTCCATTTATGATTCCTTCCTTGATCGCCAATATTGCCGGAGGAGTAATTGCGATCGACCT
>JABGUO010000446.1 GCA_018646565.1 Opitutia bacterium
AAGCAGAAAAAGATTTGTTTGCGGATGCAATGAGTCGGAAAGAAAACACCTGGGTGGTAAGCGTGGATGGTCGTCCGATGAAAAAACTTCCTTTTCAACATGAGGGATTGATCAAAGGTGATACTTTTTCATTGGCTATTGCCATGGGTTCAATAGTGGCAAAAGTAACCCGTGATCGGTTCATGAGAAAATTAGCGCTCATTTATAAAGGGTATGATTTTGCCTCGAATAAGGGATATGGTTCTCCTAAGCATTTAGCAGGTCTACAGGAAAATGGTCCCTGTATTCAGCATCGACCTCGATTTCTTAGGAAAATCTTAAATTGTGGAGCGGAGAAAAAATCAAATGAAGAAGATTCGCAAAGCCAGTTGAGTTTCTCGTAAAAAAAAGATATTTTTATTTCGTATGATATTGTTAGGAGTAAATATTGACCATGTTGCAACATTGCGGCAGGCACGCTATCGGGATGAAGAAAATACCTTTGGAGGCTTTGTGGAGCCCGATCCCGCACAAATGGCCTGGCTCGCAGAAGATGCCGGTGCGGATGGAATTACTATGCATGTTCGCGAAGACAGAAGGCATGTGCAGGTCGAGGATGTTCAACGCTACCAGGAAAAGATGAAAACCCGTTTGAATTTGGAAACCTCGATGTCGCTGGAGATGGTTCAGTTGGCTCAGGAAATAAATCCGGACAGCGTTTGTCTGGTGCCGGAAAATCGGAAGGAGGTAACCACCGAAGGCGGACTGGATGTGTGTGGGAATATTGAACGAGCGAACGAGGTGGTACGCGAGTTACTTCAAAATGGAATCCCTGTGAGTATGTTTATTGATCCGGACCCACACCAGTTGGAAGCCTGTGCAAAGATCGGTGCCCCATGGGTTGAGTTGCACACTGGAAGCTTTGCCCGTGCATGGTACGATTCCGAGCGAAGGGAAAAAGAATTAAGTATTTTAAGGGAGGGATTGCGAGTTGGATTGGAGCTTGGATTACGAGTAAATGCTGGGCACGGAATTAATTATGAAAATGTGGAGGGAGCCAAGACGCTGGAATCAATTTACGAATTTAATATTGGGCACAGTATTATTTCCCGTTCCCTGAACACCGGTTTGGTGGAATCGGTAAAAAAAATGCGTACCCTCTTGAATCAGTGACATCGATACCGGAAATTCCATTGGGCAGTAATGTAATAGGTGTTGGCATTGATACAATCGAAGTCTCCAGAATCAAGGAATCCATAGAAAGGCACGGGGAGCATTTTTTAAATAAGATTTTCACTCCTGAAGAGCAGTCGTACTGCGATGATAAGTCAGATTCCGCTCCTTTCTACGCCACCCGTTTTGCTTCCAAGGAAGCGATGGCAAAAGCTTTTCGTACGGGAATGGGCAAAGAGTTTGGATGGCTGGATTCCGAAGTAGTTCATGGAGATGCCGGTGAACCATTTATTAAATTGAGTAAAGCAGGCCAAGAATTACTTCAAAAAGTAGGTGCTTCCAAAGTGCTGATCAGTCTCACTCATTTATCAACTGTTGCATCGGCAGTGGTAATCCTGGTTTCGTGATGAACTCCTTACCCAGCGATCCTATTTTGAGTTGCAAGGAAGCGCTTGCGTTTGAAAGTAATTATTTTAACGGCGACCAAGAGCGTGAATGGGAGGCAATGAACCAGGCGGGTGATGCATTAGGGGATGGCTTGTTGAGGGACATGCGCGAATTACGAACTATTCCCCATCGCCCACGAATTTTGGTTTTAGTAGGCACGGGCCACAATGGAGGCGATGCTTTGATTGCAGCCAAACGCTTACTGAAGACTATTCCCACGGCACGTGCAGTAATTTGGCAGCTTTGTAAATGGCAGGATTGTAAGCCACTTTGCCAGAGGGCTCATGTTGAACTGATCGAGTTGGTTGGTAAGCGAGTAAAAGAGGTTGAACCCCTAGAAACTTTGAAGGGGAGGGGAGAAATTGAAAAGATTTTTGCAGATTTACTGCAAGAGCGCGATTTCTCTGCTTCAATTGATGGTTTACTGGGTATGCAAGCAAGGTCTCCACTGAAGTTTCCAATTGCGGACTTAATTTCTGTAATCAATCAAAGCGAAGGGATCGCAGTTCGAGCATCTGTGGATATACCCACCGGAGTGGGACAAGGTTTTTGCGGTGAAGCACTTCGGGCTGATTTTACCTATGCAACGGGTATCGCAAAGAGTCCTATTATTGAACCGGGTAATCAAAAGTGGACGGGCCGCCTTCGTTATTTAGATCTCGGTTTTTTTGAAAAGAAATCAGACCAATCTTTCAAAAGTTCACAAAAGCAGGTTCTATGTGGCTCGGCATTAAGAAAATTACGTACGTTAAGACCGGCTGACTGTGACAAGCGTACTCATGGTCACCTATTTCTTCTCGCAGGTTCGCGGGAGTTGGGGGGAGCTGCAATGATGGCTGCACAAGCCGCTCTAAAAGCCGGTGTAGGTCTTCTTACGGTCGGTATTCCTGAATCTTTACATTCGTCTTTTGTTGCCCAACGACCAGAGGCAATGTGGATACCCTTGCCGGAAACTCCAGAGGGTGGATTAGCACTTGAGGGATTAGGCAAAATTCGCCAATTTCTTGGTAAAGCAACCGCCTTGGCGATTGGTCCAGGATTAGGTATAGAAGCCGAAACGCATTCGTTTGTTCGCGAGATACTTCACTTGTGGGAAGGTTCGGTCGTTATTGACGCGGATGCCCTTCGTTCTGAAATTTTGGAAAAAGTTCCTGTACCGGAACGTTTAATCCTTACCCCTCACGCCGGTGAGTTTAAACGTTTTGCTGGTTCACAATCAGCGAGAGAATATTCATCTTCAACTGGTTCAATTGTGGTTCTTAAAGGAGCACATTCAGAAATTATCTCTCCGGAGAAGCATCATTATTGTTTTTCTGGTAGCTCGCTTTTAGCACGAGGGGGAAGTGGTGATTTACTGACAGGAATTATTGGCGCTTTACTGGCAAAAGCAAAGTACGATCTTTTTTCCACCGCTTCACTCGGAGTGCTTTGGCACGGACGAGCAGGTGAGGTTCTTGCTCGTCAGCATGGACAGGAAGCAGTTTATTCGACCGATGTATTAGATTATCTATCCTTTGCAATACGAAATGACTTCTGAACAACCTACTCTTCTCGTCCTCGCTGCTGGTATGGGTTCCCGCTACGGAGGACTAAAGCAACTTGATCCTGTTGGACCGAGCGGTGAAACGATCATGGACTATTCGATCTATGACGCCCGTAAGGCTGGTTTTAATAAAGTTGTTTTTTTAATTCGGGAAGAAATCGCAGAAATTTTTCGTGAAAAGATAGGCGCGAAATATTTGGGAATCATGGAGGTGTCGTACGCTTTTCAGGAAAAAAGTGATCTGCCTCTCGGATGTAATTTCCCGGAAGGAAGGGAAAAACCATGGGGCACGGGTCATGCGGTTTGGGCAGCCAGGAAAGAACTTGAGAATAGTCCGTTCGCGGTGATAAATGCGGATGATTTTTACGGAGCGGAAACATTTAAAGTTCTGTATGAGCAATTTGCGGAGTTTTCTACTTTTTCAATACACGATGAACTGCCGTGTGCAATGATCGGGTTTCGCCTTTCCGAAACTATTTCCGAGTACGGAGCAGTTTCTCGTGGAATCTGCCAGACAGAGAGTGGAGTTTTAAAAAAAGTGGAGGAATGGACTGGAATTCAAGGAGATCCAATTATCGGAATTAATAACAGGGGAGAGCGAGGGAAACTGAGCGGCGAGGAATTGGTCTCCAT
>JABGUO010000447.1 GCA_018646565.1 Opitutia bacterium
GGGGATTACCAATGTTGTTGGCTCATCCCTCGCACGGGAGACTGATGGTGGAGTTTACCAACGTGTTGGTCCTGAAATCGGAGTTGCCTCTACCAAGGCATTCTCCTCGCAGGCTTGCTTATGTGCGATGCTTGGGCTTGCTCTCGGTCGAATGCGCGACCTTTCACCAACCGATGGACAAGCCATTGTGGACGGACTGAATAAATTGCCAAAATTAGTCGAAGAAGTTTTGCAAAAGGGCGATCAAATTAAAGAACTTGCGATTAAGTATTCCAAGGCAGAACACTTGCTTTTTTTGGGGCGGCAAAGTCTCTATCCAGTTGCACTCGAAGGGGCTCTCAAGTTGAAAGAGATATCCTATGCCCATGCCGAAGGTTACCCGGCTGCTGAATTAAAACATGGGCCAATCGCCCTTATTAATCCAGAATGCCCTTCTGTTTTCATTGTAGAAGGGACAGAACTCTCCGCAAAAACTATTGCGAATATGCAGGAAGTAAAAGCACGGAAAGGGCCGGTGTTAGCGATTGCACCTCAATCTGTGGAAATTCCTTTGGAAGCAGCGGATGACATTTTTCGTATTCCTGATGCTCATGAGGTAATTCGACCCATTTTAGCTAATTTACCTCTTCAACTATTTGCCTATCATTTTGCCCGACTACGGGGATTGGATGTTGATAAACCCCGTAACTTAGCCAAATCTGTTACTGTTGAATAAAACGATAAATCTCCTAGAATATTCGTTTTTTGGTAAAATTTTTAAGGAGTGTTATCCAGCAAGCAAATAATTTATTTTGCTTTTGCTTTCCTCCAATTGGCAGGATCAATTCCATAAAATTCCTTCATTGCCTGATATACTTTTGGGCATTCTCGTTTTAATCTCGAACCTCTTTCGAAAAATGCCGATGTTCCGCATGAAAAAAGTTCCGGTTTGTCTCCCTTGATAGTTTCATACCCACCATAGGCCCGTATTGAATAGTTTTTACCCCCCTCATAAGCCTTCATCAATTTTTTGTGTTCTTCGTTCACTAATTCCTGCCATTCCTTGAAATTTTCTGAATGGCTAGACACCGGAATGCTCTGGGCGACTCCATCGTCTGCAAAATCGATCAAGTGGGCAAATTCGTGTAGGGTTAGGTTATGACCATCCCGTCCCTTTCCGACATGTTGCTTGAGGTAATGCCAGCTTAAATTGATTTCATTTCGGGTAGCGGTTCCCCTTGCTTCCTCATGCCCGTCAATTTTGTCTGCCCAAATGTTGATTCGCGACAAATGCCGGTAGTCCGCCATTGGTCGTTGTACAATTAGTAAACTTGCTTCCGCGGCCACAATCAGTTCAATCCTTTCCGCCGGTAACCCCGGACTCATTGGACGGATGTTGAAATAGTCTAGAAAGGTGATAATTCGTTCCTGCCACGGGTCAAGAAGATCATTGGGAATCCATGAAAATAAACCAATCTCATCTTGGAGAATTTCAATCTGTTCATTCGTGAGAGATTTACCCTTGGCTTCAACTAGTGCGGAATTAAGAACTCTGCCCCGATTGAAAGAAGTTTCGGTGTCTACATTTGAGTTTGATGATCTTTGGATCCCAGAAGTAGAACGATAAAGGAAAATTAGAGCTATCAGCATTCCAATTATGATTAATATAATTTCGAATTCCATAGATAGTTGTTATTAAATAATTCCCATTCTTATACTTTTTAAAGCTGTAGTGCTGATGGCTTATGCAAAGTTTTTACGCATACCACTCTTAGGCGAATTATTCCAAGATAAAGTAACCTTTGTTGAGTTTTTGTTTGTAATTGAGGGATTTGAGAGGAATGAGAGAACTAATAATAGAATAAAGGAGTGATATAACTTACTCAGTTGATAGCTTACAGATCGTTGTTTCGAATAACTGCCAACTTTTTCACCAACTTTTCATGAAATATTTGAACGGTTGATGAATGTTTTTCTATCCTAGCTAGATTATGAAATTGTTGAGAGTCTTTTTTCATATCGAACAGCTCAATTCCATTTTGGGCTTTCTCCCCATATTGAATATAAGCCCATTTCTTATTTCTGAGTAAAAATCCCTTCCTCATGGGAGCGACCGAAAATGCTTCTTGGCGAACCGTATGGGAAGGATCATCCAGCATTTTTGAAATATCCTTACCTTGTAACCTGCTCTGCTCAGGCAAACCGCATAAGTTTGAAAGGGTGGGGTACAGGTCGAGTAATTCTACAAACGAATTACAAACAGCAGGCTTTTTACCTGGGACGCTTATGATTAAAGGTACTTTTGCAGATTCATCTCGGAGACTTACTTTGGCCCAAAAGTCATGCTCTCCGAGGTGGAACCCATGATCGCTGGTGAAAATTACAATGGTTTTATCACGCTTCCCGGACTTTTCCAAAGCATCCATAACCTTGCCCACTTGAGCATCGAGAAAAGCA
>JABGUO010000448.1 GCA_018646565.1 Opitutia bacterium
CCTCTGTCTTGCTTTAAGAATGAATAAGGATGATTCACTGGCCGAGCCCTTGGCTCGTTTTCTTAAAGAGAAAAAGTTGAAAGGGCATACACAAAGACTCAGCTATTACAATGAGCAAGAAAACCAAAAAAATGTCTATGTTCGTCAGGGTGTGAATACAAAAGGCGGATCCATGGTGAATAATAAATTTAAGGAGCTTTTGGTTGCGGCACTTCTTTTCGAATGTGGTGATTACCAAAATCAGGGACGCGAGATTCTTGAGGTCTACACCAAAGACGTGAATGGTCACTTTGCTGAGTATGCCCATCGCGTATTGAGTAATGGATCCGCAATCAGTTTCATTGGGGAATAGCAGGATTAGTGAGAGTAACGATTTGAAGGCTCAAGTATCTAAGGGAGAATTGCAGAGGCAATGACTAGTTCGATGTTGAATCGCCGGAATTTCCTGAGTCTTGGTACAGGGATGGCCACCCTGATGGCCCATGGTACTTCCTGGGGAAGCGATCCTGCCTTAAAAAAATATTTCCGTAAGGCCAAGGCGCTTGGGACAGATGTTAAGATCACGGTTTTACATCGCGATGAGGAGATCGCTATGAATGGTATCGATACAGCCCTCGGTAAAATTGAGCACATCGAACAATTGATGAGTCTGTACCGTCCGGACAGTCAACTAAGTCTGCTCAACCGCAAGGGTGTTTTACGAAACCCCCATCCGGATTTGGTGACAGTTCTCAGGAAAGCAATGGTTGTATCCAAGCTTACCGATGGGGCTTTTGATGTGACGGTCCAACCCCTTTGGAATCTTTATACCCGTCATGCTCAATCCGGATCTCTTCCGTCTGAACATGAAATTGCAAAGGTTCGAGGAAGAATCGGTTGGGAGCATGTTCGTATTGAAGAAGATGTTATCTTTTTTGACCGACCCGGTATGCAAGTCACTCTAAACGGAGTGGCCCAGGGAATGGCTGCTGATTTTGCAAGACAGGCTTTGGAAGAGGGGGGGATTAGGGATGCCCTGATTGATGCCGGGGAGTTTAATGCAATTGGTTCTCCCAGAAGAACGGATTCTTGGCAAATCGCTGTCCAACACCCCAGGCAGGATGGTAATATTGCCAAAATTGGATTGCAGGGTCGCTGTCTTTCCACTTCCGGGGATTATGGTACAAAATTTTCCGATGATTATCGGTATCATCATTTATTTGATCCCCGTACCGGTATTTCACCCACTAAATTATCAGCAGTATCAGTATCAGCTCCAACGGCCCTCGAAGCCGATGCTCTTTCCACCGCGCTATTTGTTCTGGGTCCCGAACAAGCAAAAGAAATGGTAGAATCTATGGATTTGGTGGATGCCTTGTTCATAAGCAAGTCGGGCAACATGACGGCTACGGATGGATTCTCGCTTATTTAGGAAAATGGGTGGATCAATGAGCAAGTTAGCTTTTCTCTCCGTATTTCGATCAGCCGCTTGGATAAGCTTATTATCAATTTGCTTCTTGATCGGATGGCTCTCTCCTGTTGATGCCAATGAGATAAGCGCGATTGAACTAACCGATCCAGTTTATCCAAAGAAACCGAAAAAGGAACACACTCTCTCTGCTTACAGTGATGAGCAGGGATTTCCCTCGGGGTATAGTATGGAATTGATTAATGAGGTCTGTCTGGATGGAGTCTGTAAGCTTGTGGAAGTCACCATGTATTGGGATGCGATAGGTTTCTACCAAAGTTTAGAATATCCAGAGGGGAAACCGCTGACCAAGGTTGAACACGAGCCCTTTGTTCCTGCTGACTATGAAAAACTTGATTCCATATTAAAAGACCGCGACTCTATTTTGGATGACCATGAGCTTGGCTTTCTTGCATCTGAAAAAGATGATAAGAGCCCAGAAGGAGAGGAGGATGATGAATACCAGGATGTTGATGGCGTTTCCAAGGCGACGCCCGGAGCCGTCAAAGAAGCGGTGGTCAAGGATGCTGCGTGGACTACCTGGGTGCTATGGAAGTATGCAAACACGGAGTTGGTCACCATTATGCAGGACATTACCAAATCCCGAATTTCCCCCAAATTTCTGCAACACCTGCTTGATAGCAAGAATTGGCAAAAGATTGAGTTTGTACTCAACCATTTACTGGAACAGAAACCCGTAGCACCTCAATATATTGATAAGGTGGCAGAGGTCATGCCTACAGCAGGGATCGATCATATTGAGTTGGC
>JABGUO010000449.1 GCA_018646565.1 Opitutia bacterium
ATTATAAAACTTCTTAGATTGGCGAAGAATAAAATTAAATCAATACCTTATACTATGCGCATCAATACGCTTTCGCAAAGTCGCACGAGTAATCCCCAGCATTGCGGATGCTTTAACTTGATTTCCACCACTTTCTTTAAGGGATCTTTGGATAATTTCTTTTTCTACCACTTCCAATAAATTAGTGTCCGTTGTCGCTCGCGCACTAGCATATGCAATGTCATAAGCTTCATTTGCAGAAATTGAACTCGGTGGGGAGGCAGGAAGCGAATTTTTGGAATTATCTCCAAAGGAAGGCATCGAATTAGACGCAGTGTCTTTAGCAATGTTATTTTCCGAAATAGGTAATTCAGCTAATATCTTTGCTTCATTGGCAGTGCTGGTCTCGGACAGCGGGCTGGGGGATTCACTTTCCACTTTTTCGATTACTGTATTTGGTAAGTCCTTGGTAAGGATACGCTTGCCTTTCGAGATTACGGAAGCTGAATGAAGAACATTTTCCAATTCCCGTACATTACCGGGCCAATTATATTTCGTCAAAAAAAGCATTGCTTCCTTCGATATCTCAGTGGTTCCAGTCGATTGATTCTTATTTAAACGTTGAAGCATGAAATCAATTAACTCGGGTAAATCTTCCATTCTTTCCCGTAACGGTGGAGTCTCGATACGAACCACATTGAGCCGATAGTAAAGGTCTTCTCGAAATTCCTTTGTTTTGACCATTTCTTCCAAGTTCTTGTGAGTAGCTGCAATCAATCGAACATCGACCTTTTTCGTTTTGGTCGCACCCACTCTTTGTATTTCACCTTCTTGAATTGCTCTTAGAATCTTAGTCTGAGTGGGCAAGCCCATATCTCCAATTTCGTCTAAAAAAAGAGTGCCTTTATGGCAAAGTTCAAATTGACCGGCTTTGGCATCGGTTGCTCCAGTAAAAGATCCTTTTTCATGCCCAAATAATTCACTTTCGATCAAGTTTTCTGGAATTGCCGCGCAATTGACAGCATGAAATGTGGAGTCCGAACGATAGCTATGTCGATGAATACATCGAGCAATTAATTCTTTTCCTGTACCGCTCTCTCCTGTCACCATAATAGTTGCTTCAGAGGCCGCAACTTGACCGACTTTTTTGAGTACTTGTTGCATTTTTTCTCCACTACCCACAATTCCCTCTGCATAATCAGAAGAGTTTAAAAGGTGTTCGTAAGCATCTTCAGGGCTTACCGAGTCTCTTCCTGCCTTGAGTGCACGGTCCACTAATTCTTTAAGCTTTTTTAAATCAAAAGGTTTAAGCACATAATCAAATGCGCCGTGCTTCATGGCTTCAATTGCAGTCTGTGTCGTGCCATAGGCGGTCATTAAAATGACCATGGAATCGGGTGCAGCACTACGAAGATGTTGTAAGGTCTCGATTCCCGATATTCCTTCCATTCGGTTATCGAGAAAGATAAGATCTGCCTTTTCTTTTCGGGCGGTTTTAATGCCCTGTTCTCCGGAATCAGCGGAAATTATCCGGTGACCCATTGTGCTAAGAACACGGTCTAAAGAATACCTTATCTCAGCGTCATCATCTATGATAAGAATGGAAGCTTGTTTTGAAATCACGATTAATAAAAAAGAGTTAAAAGAGCTAGATCATTGCTTAATGTTGAAAATGGTAAAGGTTAAAGATATGTTTTTCTTTTTCCCAAAGCTTATTATTGACGATTTCTTAAATTTGGATAAATTAATAAATACTAATTGCCAGAGTAGCTCAGCTGGTTAGAGCGCCGCACTCATAACGCGGAGGTCGGCGGTTCAAGTCCGCCCTTTGGTACCATTATGCTTGGATTTACCTTTATTTTAAACACTAAGCAAGTAGCACCTTAGATCAAAAGTAAATCAGACTTCCAACGATACTATTTTTTCTTAAAAAGTCGGTTAAACAGACTTCTTTTCTCTTCCGATTTGTTTTGATCATTATCATTAGCGGAAGGAATTTGTATAAGGTTTAATTGTTCTGTCTTTATAGCAGGTGTCGCAACCTGTTCATCAACTGGATTATTCTCCGGTTCGTTCGTTGGTTCGATTCCCGGTAAAGCTTCTGGTACTGGATCGACTTGCTGAATGACAACATTATTGGTTGTTTGAGAAATAGGAAAGGGGGTGGGGAGGTCACTTGGATTGATTGGTACTTCCTTTTCTTCCACTCCCAACGCTTTTGCGATCTCATCATTTTTCTGTTCTTTCGTTACCTGTTCTGGGGTTTTGCCTACATAGGTACGAAAGACGAGATCATGATCTGGGTGTAACCAAAACTTTCCTTCCTTGTAGGGGTTTCCTTCTCCAAATGCAAAGGCACCAAACCAAGGTTTACCACCTGTGATTTTGTCACATACAAAGAAATAAGTTTTTCCCGCAATTTGTGGAATCTTACCTTTCATCCGAATGGTAATCCAACCCGCTTCCCTATCATTTATTCCCTGTGCTGAAAGTTGGTTGACAATATCATCTCGAGATAGGTCCCATTCTCCAAATTTTGCACCTGTGTCTGGATTTCCTTCACGAATGAAACCATGCATTGAAT
>JABGUO010000450.1 GCA_018646565.1 Opitutia bacterium
ATCCCTATTCCCATTCCCAGTCCAGCGCGAATATCGAATCGGTCACCTATTTCTTTTTCCAGGATAAGACGACTGAAGAAGTTATGAATACTTGACGACAGTGAAGAAGACGCTGTCGCCGCGTCAAAGCTGTGATAGGAATACTCGGCTTCAACGCGTACACGGCCGAAATCTTTGCCTGCTTGCAAGCCGATAAAATAACCGGAATCTGAATCGTAAATCTCTTTTGTGTAAGTAGCGGGTGATGTCAAAGTGTTAAGAGTTCTAATTGCACCATCCTGAGGAAATACAAGGCCAAGGATTGGCCCAAAATAATAACCTTCTAAACGACTGGGTATTTCTGGTTCATAAAGTTTCGCATAGGCTTCATCTAAATCTTCCTTACTCTCTGTGGAATTATTCTGATCGATTGGCCCAAAATAATAACCTTCTAAACGACTGGGTATTTCTGGTTCATAAGGTTTCGCATAGGCTTCATCTAAATCTTCCGTACTCTCTGTGGAATTATTCTGCTCGTTTGCCTCAGCAAGAGTAGCAGGTTCTATTGGAACAGGAATAACCTCATTTTGTTGCTCAACTCGACGAGCTTCGGGTACTGCAGGAACGATTGACGGAGGAGGTGGAGGTGGGAGAACCTGAACAGCTTGACTATTAGGTATAGTGAAATCGGTCCTTCCTAGCGGTCTTTCAGCAAGTAATTGGGACACTTGATTTTCGTGTACATTTGAACGAGCTTTCAACTCGGCAAGTCGCTCGGCAATACTTTGACCTTGGATTTGTCCCGTAAGAAAAAATAAGGGGAGTATAAGAATCGAGAAGATTTTAAAATGTAAAAATAGTCTAATCATGAAAATCAAATAATAAACAACATGATTGTTTTTTTATTGAAAAAAGTGAAGAACTAAATCCAAAGAAAAAAAAGCGCCGGGCGGTAGATTGGCGGGAACCGCCCGGCGCGGGTGTGGTGGATGGGAAATAAAGTTATTAATGTGAATAAATTCTTTATTGGATGCAATACAAAATTTCATTCGTTCTTATGAATAGTTCTTTTGAACCAATTGAAACCGACGAACGGGTGTTATCATCATAAGTACCCCCCATCTTTGCCAAATGCAAAATTTCACCAGATTGGGAAGAAATTACGACTACTTCTCCGTTATGATTCATAATGTAGACTTTTCCATCTCCTGCAGTGGGAGAAGAACGCCACTTATATTTCCCCGGGAGTTCTTTACTCCATTCGATTTTTCCGTTTTGAGGGTTCACTCTCGATAATACCTTTTTTAAATCGCTCAAAATATAAAATTTTCCATCATAAAAGAGCGGCGTAGGGACATCTGAGGTAAGGGTAGGTTCTGCCTTGGTCTGCCACGATAAGCCATCACTCCCCTCATGAATTCCCTTCAATCCAGTCTTAATCGCAAAAATGGGTGCTTTCTTGGGAGCACAAACTAAGATGACTCCCTTGCCGACAACTGGAGAAGGAACCAACCGCCACCATTGTTCCTTGTGCTTCGGATTCCAGGTTCCCCAACGCCAAATTTCTTTGCCGCTCTTGGGGTCGTGTCCGGTAAGTACATCCCCTCCAGCAATAATTAACTGATTATTGTGGGGAATAATAGTTCCAAAAGACTCGAGCGATTCCTTTTGGGCAACGGATGGGCGCTTTTGCTTCCAAATTGTTTTTCCATTTTTTGGATTCATGCAAAGAATAAAGGATTTTGCCGATGCATTACCGCGACCATGTGCTTGTTCATCACGTTGCAAAACCGGAAGATAAAGTTTATTACCAAAAAGAGTTGGTGTGGAAGAAAAAGTCCATTGAAAACAAAAATCGCCGTAATCCTTTTGTATGTTTCTTCTCCATTCCTCAGTCCCATCCATTAAATAAGAAACCAAGTCTCCATTTCCGAAAAAAAAGATTACCCTTTCGCCATCAGTAACTGGGGAGGGACTTGCATAATTAGAACGAGAATCAAGCTGATAATCAAAACCATCTCCTTCCCCTGGTCTATAACCTGACCCAGCATTATTCCTCCAAATTAATTCACCTGATTCACGATTGAAACAAAATGCCAATAACTCTCCACTTCCTGCGGTTTTATCAAGTATCTTGATAGAGGAAATAAAAACAAATTGCTCATTAATGATGGGAGTGCCTCCTGAAGGTCCCGGCAAATTGTATTTCCATTTGACATTGGTAATGTTGTCAAATTTCTCC
>JABGUO010000451.1 GCA_018646565.1 Opitutia bacterium
CTCTTTTTAACCAATTGACCAATGTGTGCCAGTGGTCACTATTTTTTTCAAATAGTTTCCCACCCGTGTGAGGAACAGCTGCGATGGCTTTTTCAACCAGCATACTTTCTTCAGGAATCGCCAAGTTGATTCGTCTTGTTCCCTGTTCCCGAGTTATGCGGTGATGGTCACCCTTGGCATCATACCCAAAAAGGGAAAGCATAAAGCGATCCTGACCGCGGGCAGACCCATGGCAGGATCCTGTATTACAACCTGCCTTTAGGAAAACGGGCATTACATCGAGATTAAAGCTAACAGGTCTCTCCGCCTTTGCCTCTTTGACCTGGATCGATAGCTTAGTATTCAGGTTGCGAAAACTTGCTTTGAGTGTGGCTTTGCCATCTTTCACCGGTGAGATTGTATGGTTTTCCATTTGGGCAATCTTTTCGTCGCTGAGCGAAAAGATGGTTTCCTTCGTTACATCTCTGGTTACATCATCATCGTATTTGGCGACCACTACAAATGAATTGAAATCCTCTTTTGTGGAGAGACTGATTTGTTTAGGATGAATTTGTAAACTCAGTAATTTCTTGGACTCCGCTTTTTTTCGAAGGGCAAACTCCTGCTTGGAAACGGGAAATAATTGAACACCCTTTGGCCAATTTGCACCCGTTATGATCCACCTCCTTAAAATATCCTGCTGATTCAAGGAAAGGGGGCCATTTTCGGGAGGCATTATTTCATCATCATTCGCGGGGAGAAAAATTCTCTCAAGCAGGATGCTTTCATCAATCTTACCGGGTACAATTGCCGGTCCTGAATCTCCTCCTTTTAAAAGATTGGCCAAGGTGTCTAAACGTAAGTCGCCTTTTTGTTTCTCAATCCCGTGGCATTCGATGCAGGATGCTTCCAAAATTGGACGTACTTGTTTATGGAAATCCGGTGCAACCGGTATTGGATTTTTCACATTTACGGAGATCGAATTTTCCGCCGGTGCTGCCGTGCTAACCTCTGCTTTAGTATTGGAATTATTTTCGGAAAATAAAGTATACGAACTGATTGAGAATATTATTATACCAAGACTAGTAAGACGGTTGAGCATGATTCTTAATTCCCTCCTCTTTTCGCTAGCCTGAGTTGTTCAAGTCTGCTTAAGGGCTTTTTCTTGATTTTTGTTTCAACCTGTTTTTTTACAGCCACAATCAAATCTGACTTGGGCTTCGTTTTCGGCTTGGGAGGGGGTTTATCAATTCTAATCTGTCCGCCTTGTCCAACGGTATGGGTGATTTTATTTCCTTTGAAAGGAACTTTGGCAAAGCAGAATAAATTCTTGGTGATACCAACCCGAATTTTTTCCTCTGTTTTGATCGGGAAAATAACCTGTGTTGCGTTGGCATCAAATTCTTGATCTGTGGTGGTTGCAAAAGCGGGGAGCCCACGGATAGAAAGCGAAGCCATTCCTTCGAACGGACGTTTGATATCGAGGTCGCAAATGATTTCGCCTTCCTTACCTCTTTCAATTGCGGCCATGTTTATCTTGATTGATAAATAAGGATCTTCCACGGTAATAGGGGTCAGCGGTGAAGAGGCTAATTGTATTCCGTTTCCGTTATTTGCTTCGCCCTGCACCGCGATATCCCAGTCGCCAAGAGATGTTCCACCATTTGCAGTAAGGGAGTAATAAGCGGTTGATTTGTCTTTGGCGATCGAGACCGTTCCTTTCGCTCCAATACCGGGGGGACGGGTTTGGATACGAAGGGGAATAGGTGCAGTGAAATTGGTATCCCGAATCGCTTCCACTTTCAGATTGACCGAACCGCCACGCACAATCGGGGTGGCGGGTGGATGAATCAATATCGAGAAGGGAACTTTTTCAACTACACCCACGCTCAGGTGCTTTAATGTACTCTCGTAGTAGGTACGATTATTCGGAGGCCCATAAACTAATGCCAGATTGTGGTTGAAGTTCCCCTCAATATTTTTTTCAGGATCGGTGTGCCTGACTTTTAAATTGACTAAGCTTTGCCCCAACGGTGCATCCGGGCTTGCCTCAAAAACTACCGGTACGGAATTGAAACTGGATGGAGCTTTGGGTACGCGCATGGTCACTCCAACGGGTAAGTTTTCTGCAATTAACTCAAGTTCACCACTGAAGTTTTTACGCGAAAGATTCAGGGCGGTGGCGGCCTTATTTCCGCGGGCAACTGGAATCATCTGCCTGGATTGAGTATCGCGGTTACCAAACATGGGTATGGAGGCAATGACCTGTGGTGAAAAGGGATGAGACTCGAGCCTGTATACAAAACACTCTCCACCCGCGTACAGATGATCGCGTACACGAAGAGTGTAGTTTCCGTCCTTGGGGATGGTAATCGTGATCAAGCTGTCACGACCATTGTTTGCATCGTCGCTTCCTTTTATGCTCTTTCCTTTGTCATCATATAAATTTAAAACCGGGTCGAGGGGAGACCCAATCGATTGGGCATGGGCATAAATATTAAATTTCTGTCCCTTCTTGGCTTTAAACTTGAAGTTATCGACATCTTTTTCTTTTTCAATAATTCCATCAAAAGCCAGTGGGAGGGTAAGCTCGGTTACATTTGCTGTTCTTATAGTATCATTAGGCTCATTTTCTAAAATCGAAGGGAATTCGCAGACCCGGATTGCATTGGGAGCAGGAGCGATCGAACCATTTTGTTCAACACGATATCCAAATCCAAGATTTTCTTTACTTGGTAGTTGAATCTTCTTTTTTATGGGACCGGTTGGATCTCCCATAAAAGTTACCTCAAGCAACTTACCCGCCTGACCCCCAGAAGGAAAAGCAATTAAAGGTCGCGGGAAATCTCCAATGTGAAGCCGGTAATAGTAATTATTACCGCCTTGATAGGAGGATTCCCTTACTTCTAGAAAATACTTACCGGTTTTTGGGATAATAGTGCTGAGAGTGCTATCTTGGAGAAGCAGTTCTGTATCATCGGATGTTGCAATTTCAAATCGATTTGAATCAAGAATCGCGATGTATGGATCAAAAAGAGGACCCGAGAGACGAATGGCTTCGATTTCTAATGAGATTCTCTGGTCCTTGGTTGCATTGAATTCAAAGTAATCAACATCTTCGTTTTTAACGACACCGTTGATTGTGTGGTTGATCGTAATTTCTTGAGCATCTTCAAAAGAGGTATTAGGTTCTTCTTCAGCTAGGTTAGGGTAGGGTCCAACCCAAAAAGTTTTAAGAGTGCTGATACCCGACTTGGTTCTAAGTCTTAATTCATGCTGGCCAAGTTCTGCATCCTTGGAAATTTTAAATTTGGCTTGAACGGATTTATCATTGGTCGCGTTTACATCGAATGCGGTGATGCCTTTTCCATAAAAAAATATTTCTTTGCTATCCTTGAGGCGATTTCCGGAAATCGTAACTTCCATTTCAGATCCGGCTTGTCCCCCCCGAGGTAAAACATTTGAGATGATAGGTTCAGCAGCATGAACTAAAAAACCTGAACACATTATTGCAGGAAGAACCAAACGGATTAGAAAATTCATGGGCGTAGTTAGATTAAGAGAATTTGCAAGGTGAGCAAATTAGAGAAGTAGCAAATTAGTTCAAATTGGGAGAACCAATTAAGAATATGCACTGAGAGAAATTTAGGCTAACAGTTCTTTGACCACTCTTCCGCCATCCACAATTTCAATGGGACGATCGCCCGGGGCCATTAATTCTTTATCTGCCACAATACCTAACCGATCGTAGACTGTGGTTGCCAAATCTTCAACTGAGAGTGGATTTTCTTCCGGTGCGGTGGCAAATGCATCGGATGATCCGTATACTTGACCACGTGTGATGCCTCCACCTGCAAGTGCAATACTGAAGACTCTGGGGTAATGATCGCGACCATTGGTTTTGTTAATCTTAGGTGTTCTTCCAAACTCAGATGTCATCATCACCAATGTGCTATCCAGTAATCCGCGTTCATCAAGGTCAGAAATAAGAGTGGCAAATGCTTTATC
>JABGUO010000452.1 GCA_018646565.1 Opitutia bacterium
GTGAGGTCTCGGAAAGGCTTTCGATTTAAGCTTAGTTTCAGTTTCCGGGGTGAGGTATTTTATTGATTCAGTTGCCATGGTATTTCAATAGTTGAGTGTAAAAGTTTGGATTGTATGAATGGGATTATTTGAGACCCAATAAATAAGTAACCAACTGGTTTACTTTTTCGTCATCGTTTTCAAGGTTGCGGAGAGGGTGATCGTCATCCACTCCCTCACCGTTCCACATTAAGTTACCGAATTTGACTTCATTTGAGTTTCGAAGCCATTTGGAAAGATTTTCTTCGTCATTTCTCATCCAACCCGCAGCCAGAGAAGTACGAATCCCAAAAAGAGTTAAATTTGGTCCCTTTGAACCCAGTCCAGTCCGGTTTATTGCATGACATTGAACACATTGAAGAGAAGAAAAGAGTTTTTTCCCCATTTCGTAGTCATCAGAATGTGCTTTTTTCCAAACTTTCTTGTCAAGATTGGGAGCTTGTCCTTTGGCAATTGCCTGAACGGCTCGAAATTCCCGGGTGCTGGAATCGCCAAGCGAAGGATCTGCGAATTGAACTATCGAATCTTTTTGGTATTCTTCCTCCGGGTTGTAAGTTCCGGGTTGTAAGTTTGGATTTTGGGAGTTTTGAAAGCGTTTTACCCAAGAGTCAAAATCATCGTCCGTTTGTGCAAGTGCTCGGAATGACATGTAGGCGTGAGAATTTCCACAGTACTCCGCGCATTGCCCGTAAAAAAGTCCGCCAACAGCTTCGAATTCATCGGTGAATTTTTGTTTAGCGAAAATTCGTTCCCTCATTTTACCGTTAAATACGGAAGGCATCGCGATATCGGTGGAAACGAGAGTCATATTACCGTCCGAGTCCTTTCTCGTCCGAATCTTTTCTTCGTTTGCAATAAACCATAAGAAGTTTTCCTGACCAGGCATGAGATCCATTTTGCCGGCTAATTTGGGGAGCCAAAAGCTATGTATCACATCCTCAGTTCTGAGATTTATGCGAACTGCTTTGGAGGCAGGAAAAACAAGTTCATTGGAGGTAACAATTCCAAATTGTGGGTATTCAAAAATCCAGAAAAAACGTTTGCCAGTTACATTAACTGTAATCGCATCATCAATCGCGCTTCGATCTAACCCAAGTTTATCGAGTGTTTCAGAATCATTAGGATCTGGAACTCGATTCATGAGGACAACACCTTGAAGAGTGGGAACTGCCAAAATTATCAAGATAAGAGTGGAGGCAATTATTAAGGAAATTTCAATTTTGGAATTTCCATGAGACTGAGGGGGGACTTCCATTGCTTCTTCCGGTGTTTTGGCTCGGTATTTCCATAGGACATACATTAAGCAACCTCCCACTGCACAAAAAAGAAATATAGTAATCCAGACGGAAAGCATGAATATGTCGTATTGATTCTGCGAAACCAGACCTTTGGGATCAAGAGCGGATTGCTTGTGATCAATTCGTGAACAACCTCCAATAAAAGAGAAGAAGGCCGGAAGGATAATGAATGACAAGGTTTGAATCTTGTTGAGCAATGTTTTCATAGTTCTTGGTTGTATCAAAGAAAGCGATCCACTACTAGGGTGGCGAAGAGAAGGGGTAGATAAATGATGGTTACAAAAAAAAGTTTTTTAGCCGATTTGTCCCGATTGGAGGAATTTAGAAATTGGAATGAATGAATCAAAATATATACGGTGAGTAAGCAGGCGGAAATAAGATAAAGTAATCCAGGGTTCGGTTGTGTGGTTTCGATGAAATAAGGGGAGAATATGAACAATGATAAGATGATAGAATAAATAAAACTCTTGCGGGCAAGATGAAAACCGTTGGGATTTCCTAAATTATGTAGTTGAAATCCACCCTTATGATAATCCTGGCGGAAATTCCATGCGATTGCCATAAAATGAGGAACTTGCCAAGTAAAGAGAATACCAAATAAAATCCAACCGTATGTGGTTGGTCCACCAGTAGCAGCAACCCATCCTATTAGCGGGGGGAGTGCACCAGAAATGGCACCCACTTCAGTTGCATATGGGGTTCTTTTTTTAAGGGGGGTATAAACAAGAAGGTAAACGACCAATGTTAGGAAAGTTAAAGAACATGCCCATGGGTTAGTGCCAATCCAAAGAATTGCGAGTCCGATGGAGGAAAGGCAAACTCCGAAAATAAGAGCAAGCTCTGGTTCAATTTGTTGTGCGGGGATTGGTCTGTCAGCAGTACGACGCATTAATAAATCTTCGTCTCGCTCCATCCACTGATTGAGTGCAGCAGCACCACCGGCGGCAAGCGCAGTACCAACTGTTAGACAAATAAAAATATAAAAGTTGGGGGTCAGGGGGAAGTGCACAAGGTAACCTAGGGAGGCAGTAAACACTGACATTAAACTGAGGCGGGGCTTGGTTAGTTCAAGCAATCCATGCATAGTAGTACTTACAGATACAGGGAGGGGCGGAGCATCAGATTTGGCAGTTATGTTTTTGTAACTATTCACTAGGGGAAATTAGTTACCTATAAAATGATATTTTAAAGGGAGACAAGCAAGGTCATAACTTATAAATATCCGATCGTTAGATTTTCTAATACATCAATTCAGAGACTTTAACTATTCAAGCTATTTCAAGTGATTTTAAATTGAAATAATTTTCTCATTTGATGTCTAAAAATAACATTTTTATAGTAGTTTTAGTTAGCTTATCTATGTTGGGAATTTTCTAAATACGGGAAAGAACTCCTTTGGAATTGCTTCCTTAAAAATGACTTATAGATTAGTTAACTCTATGCAACTTTACCCAAGAATTTACTTAACATGTTCATTGTCCTTCTTTTTTGCATTTGCGAATATTGGATGCTCTGATGAAAACCCGAGCGGAGTCAGCTCTTCTGCAGTAGAAAATATTTTGAGAGGAAAAGTATTAAATATTGATATTAACAACAGTACAGTAGAAGTTGAAATTCTTGCCCGAAGTCACAACTTGTCAGACAAAATTTCCAGAAGGATAGGAAGTAAAATAAGTCTCCAGGTTCAACCGGGAGATCTTTCCCTTCTTTCCAAGAAAAGGGTGTTTAAAGGAAATCTGCAAGAAA
>JABGUO010000071.1 GCA_018646565.1 Opitutia bacterium
TATGGGGGAGCTCTCCAAGATCGATCAAAATCCGGTCAAAGCTAGACCCGCTGGTTTTGCGGACGCGCGTCGGATCGAGGTGGGCGTGTTACCAGGTCTCAAGTTCAATACCGCTCGTATTGAGGCACAAGCCGGTGAAAAAGTTATATTTGTTTTCCCAAACGATGATTCCAGTGGCATGATGCACAACCTCGCTATCATTACTCCCGGTTCAAGGGAGACCGTACTTGAAGCTGCAGTTGCGATGGGTGCGGCCGGCCTCAAGAAAAATTTCATTCCGGAAATTCCCGAGCTACTTGCATCTACACCCCAGGTTGCTCAGGGGATGAAATACACTCTTTACTTCTCCGTGCCAGACGAGCCTGGAGACTACCATTTTATCTGCACCTACCCCGGTCATGGATTAGTCATGCAGGGAACTTTCGCTGTTCAATAACCTAGTCCGATCCCCCTATCTTTCTATGAAGTCCGAGAGCCTGATCCAAACTTTATAAAACCAAAGAACTTTCAATCTTATCCCCTACAAGTAAATCGAAAAACAAGTACCGCTACCATGAAGATCTATTTATTACCTTTCCTTTTTATTCTGTCCTGTCTCTTGATTTGGGCTGAACCCAAAACCAGCAACGCCCCTTTTCTCAAACCCGACGAGGCCATCGCCAAGATGACCATTCCCGATGGGTTTGAGGTGAAGGCATTTGTGGCGGAGCCCGATATTGGCGAAGCCATTGCCTTTTGCTTTGATTTCCGAGGCCGGCTCTGGACTTTGGAGAATTACAATTATCAAACCCGGAAAGCCCACAGTGTGGACAAGAGAAACCGTATCCAAATTTTTGAGGATGTGGATGGGGATGGTGTCTTCGATAAAAAGAAGACTTTTACAGATAACTTAACTTTCAGCTCTGGTTTCGCGGTCGGTATGGGCGGGGTGTATATCGGTATGCCCCCCGAATTGATCTTTATCCCCGATGCTAACGGCGACGATATACCCGATGGTCCCCCTGAAGTCTTGCTTGATGGTTGGGGTATTCAGGACCGTCATGAAACCCTCAATAGTTTCATTTGGGGCCCGGATGGCTGGCTGTATGGTTGTCATGGTGTTTTCACCCAGTCGCGTGTAGGTCGCCCCGGTGATAAGGATGAAGACCGGCAATTTATTGATGGTGGCATTTGGCGCTTTCATCCTCAATCCAAGGAATTTGAAATATTTGCCGAGGGATTATCCAATCCCTGGGGTTTTGATTTCAACGATATGGGGCAGGGTTTCGCCACTTGTTGTGTGATCCCACATCTCTTCCATGTTGTTCAGGGTGGCGTCTATCATAAACAGAGTAAACAGAATGTTAACCTTTTCGTATACGATAACATAAAGACTATTCGGGATCATACCCACAAGTCCGCACACGGTGGTGCCCGTTTCTACCTGGCCGATGTTTTTCCCGAAAAATACCGGGATCAACTCTTCATGTGTAATATTCACGAACATGCGGTATTGATCGACTACATGGTGCCCAAGGGTTCGAGCTTTATTGGAAAGCATGGGGATGATTTTTTACCCACTAATGATTTGGCCTGGGTCGGGTTCAGTGTGGATACCGGTCCGGATGGTGGAATTTATATTTTGGATTGGCACGATCAAAATATTTGTGGAAATGAGATTAAATTTGCTAATTCCGCACGGGTTTACCGGATCATGCCCAAGGGGGTGAAGGGTCCTAAGCCTTTCGATCTTGAAAAGCTTAGTGATATTGAACTTGCTGAGATGCAGGCTCATTCCAACGACTGGTATGTTCGTCAGTCCCGTGCCATTCTTCAACACCGCACAATTTTAGGAAAGCTCAATAAGTCCTCGGTCCATGCTAAACTTCAGTCCATGCAGTCGAATGCCAAAACCGTTGGTAAACAACTGCGGGCTCTCTGGGCTCTTCATGTGACCGACGGGATCACCCAAGAGAATGCTCTGTCTTTGCTCGATGATACCGAGCAGTACATTCGGGCCTGGACCATTCAATTGCTTGCTGAAGACAAAAATCTTTCCGGGGTTCTACGGTCAAAATTTGCGGAAATGGCAAAATCAGAAAAGTCCCCCGTCGTCCGACTTTACCTGGCCAGTGCCCTCCAGCGTATGCCCTACGATCAGCGCTGGAATATTTTGGAATCCTTATCCAAGTACTCGGAAGATAAGGAAGATAACAACATCCCCCGCATGCTCTGGCTGGCTCTGGAGCCTATGGTTGTCGAACACCCTCAAAAAGCATTGCAGTTGGCTGCCAGTTCCGCACTTCCGCGCTTGCAGGAATTTACCCCTCGTCGATTACTTGGAGGACAGACCGAACATAAATCCAGAAAGTCCAAAAAACCAAATTTGGCAGTCTGGCAAAAATTGATTCAAAAAGCCGCCCCAAAATTTACCATCAATAGCTCGGGAGAGGGTGGAGTCGTTCGTTTCGACAGCTTTAGGAATAAGACCGCCACCCGGACCCATCCGATCAAGCGGGGGGTTCCAGCTGTTCTCAGTCAGAAGTTCAAGGTGTTCGGCGGGAAGAAAACCGTCCTGCGGGCCACTGTTAGCCATCATCCACATGGGGACTGGGAATTGCGCGTGAAGGTAAACGGAAAGATTATTTCCAAGGCCGAAGTTTCTTCCAAGACCGTGATCGATGAATGGCTTACCCATGAGGTGGACCTGACTCCCTACGCAGGCAAGGAAATCAATGTTCAATTGGAAAACCAGCCCACAAATTGGCAAAGCGAATGGGGGTACTGGCACGAGGTCAAGGTCAGTACGATGCCTTTTGTGTCCCTCAAGAAAAAGCTTATTGAACCAAAGAAAAAAGTGGTCTTCATTTCCGGAAAACCCAGTCACGGTCGAATGAAACACGAACACCGGGCGGGTAACATGATTTTGGCCAAGCGGTTGAATGAGTCCGGTTTACCCATCGAAGCCGTTGTCTTGGAAGATATTGGATATCCAAAAAATGAATCTATCTTGGAAGGGGCGGATACCATTGTGATCTTTTGCACCGGACACGGGAATCACTTACTCAATCCGAAACTCAACGAATTCGATGCCTTAATGAAAAAAGGGACCGGAGTTGTCATGATTCACTGGGCGACCGAAGCGGTCAGTGGAGCTCCCGGAGATAAGTTTCTTCAATGGATGGGTGGATTCTGCGATCTCAATTGGTCGGTCAATCCTCATTGGAAACCAAACTTCAAGCCCCGTAAGCATGCAATTTGGAACGGCGTGCAACCCTTCAGTGTGGATGACGAGTGGTATTACCATATGCGATTTATCGAAGATCGGACCGGGTTCACTCCCATTCTCACCGATGTTCCCCCCATGGACACCCTGAAGCGTCCCGATGGAATGCGTAGTGGCAATCCGGCGGTGCGCAAGGCCGTGGCCAACGGGGAGAGCCAGCATGTCGGCTGGGCTTATGAAAGACCAGAAGGGGGTCGTGGGTTTGGTTTCACTGGCGGACATAATCATGAAAGCTGGCAGGATGACAATTATCGGAAGGTCATGCTCAATGCGATTCTTTGGACCGCTGGAATGGAAGTTCCAAAAAAAGGAGTGAATTCCTCCGCTCCGGATCATGTCGAGATTGAATCAAACTTGGATCCGGTCATTAAGAAGAAAAAGAAGTCGTGAAAGCATTTTCACAATCTCTGCTCTTTTTTCTATGGGGGTCGATCTTATTGGCAGATCAGCGTCCTAATATCCTGTTTTGCATATCTGATGATCAGTCCTATGCTCACACTGGAGCGAATGGTGATCCGGTAGTCAAGACTCCCGCCTTCGATCGGGTGGCAAAGGAAGGGATTCGTTTTACTCATGCCTTTTGTGACGCTCCGACTTGCGGTCCTTCCCGTAGTGCGATTTTGACCGGGCAACCTATCTGGCGGTTGGAGGAGGCGGGTAATCTTTGGAGCACTTTGCCCAGGAAGTTTATCACCTACCCGGAGGTTTTGAATAAGGCAGGATATTCGGTCGGTTTCACCGGTAAAGGCTGGAGTCCCGGGCGACTTTCTGCAGGCGGGCGCGAATCCAATCCAGCAGGCAAGGAATTTCAGGGTAAAAAGCTCAAGCCTTCGTTTAAGGCGATGAGGAATATCGACTATGCCGCCAACTTTGATGATTTTCTTGGGCAAGTAAAAAAGGATCAACCCTTTTGCTTTTGGCTGGGTACGAGTGAACCACATCGTGGATACGAGCTGGGAGCGGGTAAGAGCACGGGTAAGGATCCGTCCAAAGTTCTCGTTCCTGGAATCTTTCCTGACAATTCAATCGTTCGGAATGATATCCTCGATTATTTTGTCGAGGTTGAACACTTCGACAAAATGGTCGCTCGGGCGATCCGTTCGCTCGAAAAGATTGGCCAATTAGAAAATACCATCGTGGTAGTCACCAGTGATCATGGGATGCCTTTTCCACGGGCCAAAGCCAGCCTTTATGATGCCGGTACTCGTGTTCCACTTGCCTTTCGTTGGCCCCAGGGAATTCTAAAACCCGGTCGGGTTTCTCATGCATTGGTAAACTTGAGCGATCTGGCTCCTACTTTTTTGGAAGCCGCAGGCATATCAGTCCCCAAAATGATGATCGGTAAAGGACTCAAGGATGTTTTAAAAAATAAGAGAGAATTCAAAAGAGATGCTGCCTTTATCGCCATGGAGAGACATGCTGGCTGTCGTAAGGGGGGCAAGGGTTATCCTTGCCGTGCGATTCGTACGAAGGACTATTTATACATCCGCAATTTTGATCCTGAGCGTTGGCCCGCTGGTTCTCCCGAGAGGAAACATTGTGTACGTCACATACCTTATGGAGAAGTGGATCCATCTCCCACCAAGACGGTCATGATGGATGATCCCAAATATATCAGTTTTGCAGACCTTGCCTTTGGGAAGCGTTCTGCCGAAGAACTCTACCATTTATCCAGCGATCCACACCAGTTACAAAACCTTGCCGATCATCAAGAGTTTCAGAAAATCCTTGTTAAACTTAGGCAGCAACTCGATATGTATCTTCGAGAAACCGGTGATCCCCGACTTACGGGTAAGCCTGCCTTGTGGGATTATTATCCTTTTTATCGTGCACCCAAATACCCCGGCTGGAAAGTGGCCCCTATGCCCGCATCATTGATTCAGTCTCTTAAATAAAA
>JABGUO010000453.1 GCA_018646565.1 Opitutia bacterium
ACAGAACCAGCCACGCCTACATCAGTCATTGCTGTCGGGCAGCGGTTATTGTGTACAATGAAAAACATGATATTTCTAATGAGGAGCCATTCAAAAGCGCTCTTATTCAAGCAGTCCATGACTGGACTATTTCAGATGCAAGGGACAAATGGGTCGTTTTAGGAGATGAAACAGGAACTTTAGATGAATTTGAATCCAAAAAACCCAACAATAAAGATACCTCAGTTATGTGTTGGGTGGTAGTTCCTCCTGGCATTCAGTTGCCAAGTTTAAATCGAGAGTTTCATTGTGTTGGAAACAATGGTAAGATTGATTATAAAACTGGAATTATGAATCTATCGAAACAAAAAGATGTGCTATACTACACCTTTACTTATGAAGAAGGATCAACTCAAAAATCTCAGAACCTGCTTACAAAAGACCCACACCTCCTGTTTTGGCAGGATACACTGCCGCTTGTTTTGGAAGACATAGCAATAAAAAATGAAGGGAGAAAGAAAGTTGACATTTTTGTTGAGCAGGTGGGGCCTTTGGAATCGGGGAGAGAACTACTCAGCGGGCAAATTGCGGAATTCAAAACATCTCTGTCCAACCATCGGCAACAATGGAATAATTTGGATTTTGACCAACTTTGGGTTGTAGCGAAAGGTGAACATCCTTGGATCGGTTACCCTGATGCTCTAGGCGCAAATGTCAAGCGAAGATTTTCAGATCTAAAGGGAGAAATACAGAAAATTGATTTACAAATTTATGGAACAATTATCAAAAGCCCATACCGTCAATCCGGTTTGAATGGCTCAATTCGTCAACTTCACAAAGATACGGCCCGGCCACGCGTATTCCTTCAATCACTGTCTGACATATCGCTCAGCGACCAGAGGGATTATGTTGAAGTATTTTTCTCGCACGCTATAACCGAATGCCTCTCAAAACTGAATAATGCAGAATGGGAGCGGCTGCTAAGACATATGAAGGAAACCTCAAGGACAAAGCAAGGTCAAGCAGCAACAGCACTTATCCACCAGCATACGGACATCAAGGCTACTCTAGATGTATTGAAACACCCCGCAACAAAATTTGATTTTGCTCTCGCTATGCTTGGAACCTCAAACCACATAGGGGCTAAAATCCAGGCTGAATTATGCCAGGATATTGCATTTAACCTCATAGATGAGGGATACAAACCACCTAAAGAACGATTAATGAAATTCGAGAATTTGTTGAAAGGAAAGGCCGATAATTACTTTGATTTTTCACACATCATGCCCTATGAATTAAGTGAAGAAATGGGACAAGAAGAAATTAATTTTTTAGGAGCACAAGCTCAATCAAGAGCACTGCGGAGCCACCATAATGACCATTTAGAAGCTCAAGAAATTGAAAACCATCTCTACAATCACACAAGGAATGAAGATGATAAGTTACGAAGAATAATTCTCCGTTCCGAACTCTTGATGGATCAAGGTGATTATAGTAAGGCCCTTGCTACGTTAACCACTGAGGTCAATGATGAACTCAGTGAAGACTTGAATAAACTCCTGAAAAAGGATTCTTACTATATGGCTTCATTTCTAAAATTGTGTGCGTTATCAGGACAACCTCTTTCTGCTCTTGAACACTTAGCCCCTTCCATTCCAGGATTGCTCAACGATCATCATCCTTCTCAGCGAATAGCGTACTGGACCCTTCGCTGGATTCATCTTACCAATGTAAATTTTGATAATTTGAGAGATGTATGTTTGAAGAAGTTGAACTCACTCACAGAAGTACCGCTGTTTAGACACGATGCCCCCGGAGTGATTCTTGCTTGTGAATTGCTGGACTTACAATCCAAAGGATACAACGTTGATGGAAAGACATTCTTTGATGATGTCAAGATAAACTCTCAAACAACCACCCAAGAATGGCTCGATCTACATCCACCAAATGAAGAAGATTGGTTAGCACCATTGAACTTCAACTACAGATAATTTTTAAGAAACGCGTGAAGAGCATTGTGTGAGTCTCATGACAAAAGTTGAATCCCACCTCGATTCGGTCATCGCAACAACCTTGCACCATGAGCACCGCTCAACAATCAAGTCATTGTTTAACAAACCAAAAATTCCTATTCGTCTGTTGTCTGACGGAATACTCAATACCGACCGCAGGGATCCATTATCCCATCAATCAACCAGAAACATCAGTGTTAAAGGTGCTAAGATCCGATATTACTTCGCCGAAGAGAGAAATAAAACGTATTATCGATTGGTTTCAATGTTCTCACTCATCTCCTCATTAATCTTTTTTGGACTGATCATCGAATGGACTGATAAAATGCTGTTAGGTCAACTTGGAAACGGAGAAGATGACTTTTTTGAGCACCTTTTTTACTTCATCCCGTTGATTATGTGGATTACTCTGGATCTGATTAGAGATAAAATTGGAATTCAAGAACACATTGAAATTACCTATCAAAAAAATAAGAAAATACGATTGAAAGGAAACTTGCCTCTTCAAGGTGAGCATAATTTTTCAGCGGTAATGGTATTTTTGGGAATTACAACTTCTGCCTTTGCACTTTCACCAGATGGAGACTTGTTTCTAATTTTACTCGGAACATTGATGTGGGCAATTATCAGTTGGTCTGTCATTAAAATCATCATATGGTTTCTCGCCCTCAATGACAATGGGCACCGACCACTTGATCTGATTCAATTCTATTTTGCTTTGATGAACATTCAGGAAAATGAATTGCATGTTGATCATTTTGATGACCCTGAAGATTTTGATATGTTGCAAGAGCTCAAAGAAAAATTACGCCAATTTGATGAAATTCTTGAAATTTCCAAAGCCTCAAAAGATATTTTCGCCACAAAATCTCCCTCACTCATCGTAGTTGCTATTGGAGCTACAACTGAAAACCTGATGAAGCAAGCATGTGATAACCTTGGGATTGAAAGGAAGAAAAAAGCTCGCCCAACCCTTCAAACCTTTATTCATGAGTACCAAACAAAAATGAATCTCAATGACAAAACACTCACTCAGCTGAATATCATACGTGAATTTAGAAACAGGGCAACACACCATTTCAACATCGAATGGGATGAATCTATTATCGTCTTGAATCAGTTCTGTCAATTTGTTGAATGGTATGCCTCAAACCAAGGTGCCACCCCTCCGCTAGGGAACATCTGAAATGAAGGATGCAGAAAGAAAAACTTTGGGTTGAAAGGTTTGAACCTAAGTCTATATTTCTCCTTACTGGAGATAGATTAGAGGTGGGCTACGGGAGTGTCGTCTCTGAAAAGCGGCCATCACAGGCAGAAAGTGTAGGGTTTTCAGTTCAATTTGCCGAACCTCGCATTAAGAAAAATGATGTGGTATTCGTTGTAAAAATGGTCAATAATGTGCTTAAGAGACTTAACAAGAGAACACTGCCAATATTCAGATGGAACTTGGCGGAAACGGGCGTCAAAGTATTGTTTAACGGTATTTCGAGCACTGTTGCAAGAATTACAAATGACGTCAAGATTACTTGGGTGGTTTGTACCGCCGTGATGTAATGGAATGACGTGTTCTAGGGTCGCAGATTGCGGATGGCCAGGGTCCCCGACCATAATCTCACCACAAATTGGGCAAGGAAAGCCTATTCTCGAAAGAATTAGCAAAATTTGGTACTTGTTTTTATTTTTTCTATAATTCATAGATATCACTCGTGTGATACCCTACACCTCTCTGCCCAATGATGTGAATCACAGGGGAATTCGGCTACTCCCGCAGCAAATAATTTTCATAATCAACAATATATAAATTCCAAGGTTTTAATGGTGGATCTATGGAATCGCTCAACCTCTCGATTTTGCGGGGACGTAACGTAAGGCTACGACAAGAGTTCCCGCTCCCATGAGAGAGGATACGACTGGGAACGCTCAACCTCTCAATTTAGCGTGGACCACGCCGACGCGAGGCGTTGCCAATGTGGTCCCGCTCCCATGAGAGAGGATACAACAGGAAACGCTCAACCTCTCGATTTTGCGGGGACGTACCGTAAGGCTACGATAAGAGTCCCCGCTCCCAGACTTGAACTGTAGTCTTGGAGGAACGTGTGATACGGTGAATGCAAGAATGCACCGCCATGAACGAACTATCGAACAACAGCGAAAGTCATGAAAATCATGGGTGGTTTTGCAGCTTACTTCACAGCACCTCCAGTTGGAAAGGAAGGAGCGACCATGTTTTACCTTAACACTCAGTCGTAAGGGTCATCGGGTGCAAGCCGACAGTGAGGGAGTGAAAAATGATTGGAATTCTTTTTTCGTTTTTGGGCGTGCTGATTTTTTTCTTTATACTCGCAGTCGTCGCTTTTGATTTGTTCGGCCTCATCGAAAAAGAAAATCAGAAGTTTATACAGCATTGGGAACACATTGCATCTCAAGTTACATTCCAAATCGACATCGATCGAACGGAGAAGAGCAGCATTGTCTCCACGTTAACGGGAAAGATCCATCGCTACGATTGCAGCATTGTGGCCGAGATTTCGCGTGGCCAGGAGCATACCATACGATCGGTAAGATTTGAGGTGCATCACCCTCAATCTCTTCAGTTGGATTTGGGCATTGGGCCTCAGGGAAAACTCGTGTCCTTTTTGTCCCTTTTTACCGGGAAAGAAATCCCTCTTGAGGATGAATTTTTTGACAAGCATTTCTTTGTCCAAGGACGAGATGCTGCAACAATCAATCAATTTCTCACACTGGAACGCAAGACGGCAATCTACAACGCACAACAGGCGATTGCCCCCGCCCAACTTGCCATTGGTGATTCAACAATCGTCGGCTACCTTAACACTGAAAGACCAAACCTCCAACAAGTCATCCACGTGATGAATCAACTCGTAGCGATTGAAGCCACCTTTGGGAATCCTGTTCAAAAGGAACCAGATTTTTGGGACGCTGTGTAGGGCCACGCAAACTTTGGCAACGCTGAAGCATTGTACGAGGGTTGGTCTGAAGCACGCTCAAGAATAAATCGTGCCGCCAGAAGACTTGACGGATCGATTGGCAGAATTGCGAGCATTCCTTGAGAGGGGTGAAGGCATCTACGCAGACGTTTCCTTTTCATTGCGTCACGAGATTGACAGAACGAAATCAGCACGACCTGGACGATGGTCGAAACTGGTCCCCGCTCCCATGAGTGAGGATGTGAATGGCGGCGAATCTCCTCACGATAGAGCGTGGACGAACCGAATGGCTACGATTAGAGTCCCCGCTCCCAGACTTGAACTGGGGACACCCTGATGTCTGCTGAGACGTTTGTTTTTACACAACTACAGTCAGGTGCTCTACCAACTGAGCTAAGCGAGGTATTCTGTCGCACTTGCCTCCACTACTTAACCCTCATCAAT
>JABGUO010000072.1 GCA_018646565.1 Opitutia bacterium
ATGAAAAATGGAAAGTTGCATTCCAACATCTGTGGAGAAATGAACTTCGTCACATTGCTCGATATTCCCCTTCTCAAGTTCGAAACGAATCATTCATTCCGATTCTAAAAGAAGCATCCTATTACAATATACAATGGGAAACAACTCAACTACTTGCTATTGAAGCTCTCCTTCCCGTCAGTTGGAAAAATGGTCGGTTTCAAATTAAAAGTGACCAAGGAATCGATTTAAATCAAAGCAACGAAAGAATTTTGTTTTTAGATCGTAACTTAGATTATCGCTTAACCTTGAACAAATTCACTTATTCAAAAACATTTATGATCGGGTCAGATCCTGAAGACTCAGATCAAGCCTACAAACACGGCATCCTGGGGAATGGATCAGGGCAGGGTGATATTTTGATCAGGTTTAATTCCGCTACTCCTTCTAATCTATTTTACTTTTGTCCGGATCAACTGGGTGCTGGCGGTCCTATCATCATTAAAGATATGGACGACATGAACAAACCAAACCAGAGAACGGATCTCTTACTTACCTTTTCCTTCGACCAACCTGCCAGGGCTTTTCAAATCATTATTAAAGAAGTATTACTCTCAAACCGGGGCCCTATTTTCACAGAGAGGCCAAAATTTCTTGGCGAGGTCTCCCTGCCTCGCGGATTATCTTATCCCAATTAATTTAAATTCTCGGCTTATCTAAAATAACCTCAGTCAATTGACCGTTTTTATAACGGGATATATTGAATAGGTCTCCCTTTTCATTCCACCTTCGAAAAACTCCGCTTGCTTTTCCATCAAACCACTGCCCTTCCTCTTTTAAGTTTCCATTGGGCCACCAAAATCTCTCCATTCCGTCTTTTCGTCCTTTAAAAAAATCTGCCTCACCACGGGGAGTACCATCTGGATAAACTTCGGATGCTCGGCCGGAAAAAGGATTTCGTTCGACATCATAATGCCACAAGCCAGTTGTCTTATCCATAACCAAGCCACTCCCGTTAACCGTTTTCAACTTTAAAGAAAGACGGGAATTCTCCCATTGTAAGGTTTCAATTCTTAACTTTAATTCTTTTAATTGTTTTTTTCGGCCAAATGCCGAATCACCAAGTTGTTCTTCCGATACTTCTTCACTCTTGGTCTCTGTATCCAAACAACCAACCAAAAATAATAAGGTCGCTGTGAGCCAAATAAAATTAAGCTTCATCCCACTATCGAATAGAGCCTAAACGGGCAAATGCAAGAGCAATGCAATTGGAATGCAATATTTAGATAATCGAATAACCTCGTGCTCATATTTTCTAAAATCTAGATCAAATCGAACTTTATTCTTTGAATAATATTTCATTTGAAATAGTGTGTTCACTCACTCATGAAAATATCAGAAATAAAAAATATACTGAAGCAACTCAAAGAAGTTTCTTTCATTTTACCGAATGGAAAACATGTTCCGCCCCATTTTCACATTACTGAATTAGGAATTATTTCCAAGGAATACATTGATTGCGGGGGAACGATCCGAAAAGACAAAACCGCCAATTTTCAACTCTGGACTGCAGATGACTTGGACCATCGAATAGAACCCGAAAAAATCATTGATATTATTGATATCGCCGAAAATTCAATCGGTTTAAGCGATCTTGAAATAGAAGTAGAGTATCAATCAGAAACCATTGGGAAATATGGTCTCCAATTTGTAGAGGGTACATTCCACCTTTCTTCCACTCAGACCGATTGCCTCGCCAAGGATAAATGTGGAATTCCCGAAAAAACGGATCTTCCCTCTGCTACCTCCTCTTGCTGTAGCCCCACTACTGGTTGTTGCTGAACAATCCTCCAAGAGATAAAAAAGGCTTTCCTGTCAGGTTACCTTCTACAATCATAATAGAAAGAGAAGGAAACACTGAGGGCTAACACAACGGAAAACCCTCCGCCTAATAATTTCATATTATCCCCCTCCCTCATTCCAACCACCAAAAGGGAGTATGCGAATACCGAGGCAGTAAGTAAAAGGAGAATTTTGACTAGTACACGGTACAACATAAAAAAGTAACTAGAACAGAATCTCTATTTTTGA
>JABGUO010000454.1 GCA_018646565.1 Opitutia bacterium
ATTATTCATCGTGGAGGAATTACAAAAAAAGATTTCATATTCGTTTAAGAACCCAGTGCTTCTCACCCAGGCTCTTACCCATCCGTCTTATAATGAACAAGATCATTCGAAAGGAGATAACCAACGGATGGAATTCCTGGGTGATTCGATTCTAAGTGCAATTCTAACCGAGGCACTTTTTAATTGGTTTCCCCAAGAGGACGAAGGTTCTCTTAGTAGAAAAAGAGCAGTGTTTATCCGCGGAAGTTATTTAGCTAAAGTTGCCAAAGAACTCAGGATTCATGATTACTTACTCATGAGTAAATCAGAATTAGGCAATAAGGGAAATGAAAGAAGTTCCACCTTGGAAGATGCTCTTGAGGCGATAATTGCCGCAATTTTCATGGATGGAGGAATAGAAAATGCAAAGAAATGCGTTTTGTCTTGGTTTGGGGATATTCCAGGACAACTTGAAGCTGAACAAAGAAGTTATAATCCCAAGGGTCAACTCCAGGAACTAGTTCAGGAGCAATCAATTCTTAATAAGATTCAATACCAAGTAACCAAAGAGGTCGGTCCACCGCACAATAAAGTATTTGGAATTGATCTTATTATTGGGAAAAAAACGTGGGGCTCAGGAATGGGTAAAACGAAAAAAGAAGCAGAAGAAGAAGCAGCACAAAAAGCTCTTTTAAAATTGAATTCTCATTTAAAGACTAATTCTCAATCAGTATAAAGTGAAAAGAGTACTGATCCCCGGCGAAGTACCGTCCACATTTATCAATTCCCTGCCAGAAGCCGCTACTCCGGCATTAGCTGCAAACTTTTTGGCAAACCAAGGAAATTCAATTGCCATTCTAGTCGAGGAAAGTATCCCCAAGGCCGAAGAATGGGGGGAAGATGTTGCCGCATTTCTTGAAAGTTTTGATTCACAGAAAAAGATTGAGTTTCACCTTTTCGATTGCGTACCGGAGAGTAATCACCCCGATGCATTTGAGCGAATTTGCGATCGACTTACCATTCTTTCCTCGCTTATGCGGTCGAATCAGCAAAGAAATTATCAGCTCCTTATCGCAACGACTCCGGAAGCTCTTATCAGTGCCTGTCCTAAATATAAACATCAGAAGGAATCAGAACTTATTCTTTCTGCCGGGCAGGAGCATGAATTTGATACACTATGTAATACTCTGGCGACCCAATTTGATTATTCTTCCGAAATTCTGTGCGAGGAACCAGGACAGTTTTCAGTTCGGGGTGGTCTGATCGATATTTATCCGATTAATGGAACGGAACCGGCAAGAGTTGATTTCTTTGGAAATGAGATTGAAGAAATCCGAACCTTTGACCCCACCACCCAGCGAGGTGCAAAGGTAGTTGATGAATTAATTATTTCTTCTGCATTGTCGAATCAGGAAATGGAAGTGGAGGGCGAATTTTTCGAATACCTATCCGATCCAGTGTCCTGGGGTTTTAGAGAACCAGAAGAATTAATTTCCAAGTTTCCATTAGTCTTCCATACCTCCGACAAGGCATCTGCCACTCAGGCAAGCTTTGAAAATGCACTCCATAAAGACAAACGAAGAGGCGACCATTTTCTAGGAACAAGCGAAATAAAGGCGGGATTAGGAATTTTTGAAAAGAGCAAGGTAATCGAACTACCTGTTCGATCAGTTCACTATCTCAAAGCGGAAAATCCAAATATTGATATTAAGGGTGCTCAGTTTGAAAGTGAGAAAAAATATAGAACAGCCTACCTTTTTGAACTATTACAAAAACAAAAGGAAGGAAATGAAATTATTATCGCTGCAGGTGCAGAATCGGAACAAAAAAGAATTGCTGAAATTATCAAAGAAGAAAGTTCCCTACTACGATTAAAGCCCCAATATTTATCGATCGGACTAAGGGAAGGATTCTCAGTCTCTGCAAAAGAAAATAACCTTTTCTTTAATCTTCTGATTCAGGATGAAAAGAAGGGATTGATCCTTTCCACCGCTCGAGAAATCTTAGGAAGGGAAAGAAGTAGGAGACCGGCACGTTCGAAAAAAGCCATTGTGCACAGAAAAGAAGTCGACCAGGCACTCGACTTTTCGGAATTGGTGGAGGGGGACTATCTGGTCCATCACCAACATGGTATATGCCAATTTAGAAAACTCGGTCAAATCGAAGACGGGCAAAGAAAAGAAGAAGCAATCACACTGGAATTTGCCGATAGTTTACTCCTTCATGTTCCTTTGCAGGAATCTCACCTTCTCTCCCGTTATGTCGGCTTGCAAAAAGCACGGCCAAAATTGGCAAAATTGGGTGGAAAAGCATGGGCAAAGACAAAGCAAGCTGCCGAAATAGCGGCTCTTGACTTAGCCGCAGATTTATTGCGTCTCCAAGCGAGTCGAGATACCAATAAGGGACATTCCTTCCCACCCGATGAAAAATGGCAGAAGGAATTTGAAGATGCGTTTCCTTTTACTG
This sequence comes from Opitutia bacterium, assembly GCA_018646565.1. Lineage (GTDB taxonomy): Bacteria > Verrucomicrobiota > Verrucomicrobiia > Opitutales > Seribacteraceae > Seribacter. The sequence continues at coordinate 2,446 of JABGUO010000454.1, forward strand.
AAACTGTAGATCAACTAAAAGCGATCAACCAGGTAAAGGAAGACATGGAAAAAGAACAACCAATGGACCGTTTGGTTTGCGGTGATGTTGGTTTTGGAAAAACGGAGGTGGCACTTCGTGGTGCCTTTAAAGCAGTAATGGACGGAAAGCAGGTCGCGTTTCTTGCCCCCACCACGATTCTATGCCAACAGCACCTCAATCTGTTTAGGCAACGAATGTCGGATTATCCAATTTCTATCGAAATGCTGAGTCGATTCCGTACACCCGGGCAACAAAAAAAAATAATTCAAGCAACCGGTGCAGGCTCGGTGGATATCTTAATTGGTACGCACCGTATGTTCAGCCCCGATGTTATTTTTAAAGATCTAGGCCTTTTAGTTATCGATGAGGAGCAAAGATTTGGAGTACAGCACAAAGAATCGATTAAAAAACTTCGTTCTCATGTGGATGTCCTCACTTTAAGTGCAACTCCAATTCCAAGGACCCTTTACTTTGCAATGGTTGGTGCCCGTGCCCTTAGTTCAATTGAAACTGCTCCAGTAAATCGCCGGCCAATCCGAACCGAGGTTGTCCATAATTCTGCCGAAGTACTCCAACAAGCCGTTGAAACTGAAACGCGACGCGGGGGGCAAATCTTTTATCTTCACAACCGAGTTAAGACTATCCATTCAATTAAGAAGAAACTGGAACTACAATTCCCCAAGCTTCGGATTGGGGTTGGCCATGGACAGATGAGCGAGGGGGAACTGGAGGAAGTAATGACCGGTTTTGTGGCCCACCGGTTTGATATGCTTGTATGTACCACAATTATTGAATCCGGTTTAGATATTCCGAATTGTAATACCATCATTATTGAAGCAGCAGATAAATTTGGCTTATCTCAACTTTACCAACTAAGAGGAAGAGTGGGAAGGTTTGATAGACAAGCTTATGCATACCTTCTCCTCAACAGACACCTTACAGTATCGGACCAGGCCAAAAAAAGGTTATCTGCCATTCGCCAAATTAACAACTTTGGTGCTGGGTTTCGGATTGCGTTAAGAGATTTAGAACTCCGAGGTGCCGGAAACTTACTGGGGAGCGAACAGAGCGGACATGTTGCCGGAATTGGCTTTGAATTGTATTGTCGACTACTGAGAGAAAGTGTCTCCCGGTTAAAGGGTGAGGAAATTTCGCTCCGGCCTAATGCCACAGTTCGAATGGATTTCCTAACTTCTGGAGCACCAACTGAAGAGGAGGAAGAAGAAAATTCATTCATTTTAATGGGATCATTTTTTCCTGATCATTACACCTATGAACCAAGACTCCGAATTGAGGCATATAGAAGATTAGCCAAAATGAGAGACGAAAAAGAAATTGATGAATTTGTAGATGAATTAAAAGATCGCTTTGGCACTCCCCCACCTGAAGTAATTGCCCTTACTCAGGAAACCAGAATTAGATGCCTGGCAGAAGAAGCTGGTTTTGACATGCTGGAAGTCCGAAAAAACGAAATTTATTGTCGATTAATCAAGAGAGGAAAAGAGGGAACTAAGCATTATTACCGAAAAGCGGGACAAATTCCTAAACTTTCCTCAAAAGAACCACTTTTGAAGTTGAATGAAACCATTCGTTTCCTAAAACTAGTA
>JABGUO010000455.1 GCA_018646565.1 Opitutia bacterium
AAATCAAGTAATGGTTCTAGGATGATTAAGGGCCAACTCGCTTTTATTAATACCCAGCTTGATAAATTGGGCAAAGATCGGGTAGAGATGGAAGAACTTCGTGAAATTGTGGGTTTGAAATTAACCCCATCTCTTGCTCCTAATAAAGCATTCGTAAAGATTGAAAATCCTGCGGAACTCAATCCCCCTGCCGATATTCAGCTTGTCGAAGAGTTTCTTCCCCACGTCAATAATCTCATTGCCAAGCAGGACTTGCCTGGGGAGGAAGTTAATAAAGATCTGATCAATGACAAGATAGAGGAGATTTATAAATCCTTTGCCACATGGTTGGCAGATAATAATAAAGAGTTTCCTTCACTTGACCCGCAAGTGGATGCATTTACGCTGCGTTACTTTGAACAAGTAAACCAGGAACTTCGAGAGTTGGGTAAATTGGATTCGATGCAGATTTTTCGAGAAAAGACGCTGGCCCACCTCGATGAAATTTTGGATAACCGGGGTTTAGGTATTGAAGGTATGGATCGAGCTCCTCACCTTGTAGAACCGGATCTACCAAAAGAGGAGGACCCTGTCTTTCGCGGGCCATCTCTAAAAAAACCTTCGTATGTTCATTTGGCCAGTCTACCCGGAAAAGTGGTTTCTTCGAAAAAGAAGACTGCGACTCTTCCCGGAAATAGAAATCAATTTGACAACCAGGGAAACCAAAGAGTTTTCCGTGTGATGAACAACCTGCCTGGTAAAGCAGTTTTCTAACTCGTCCCCCGCTTTTACCGATTGGACGAGTAGGGTGGGCGGATTTTAAGCAGTGCGGTCCAACTCCTGATCTTCCTCCAAAGTAAGTTCATCCTGCTGTTCAATATCCCCGTCTGTATGGACCTTGTCAAACTGGGCAAAAGAGACGGGTAATTCTTTCTTGGATTGAATCCCTAGATCCCTCAGTTTTTCCACTCTTCCGACTAAATTCCCACTCCCTTTGGATAATTGCCCGAACCCCTTTTCATGTGCCTCCGCAGCCTTTTGCAAGGCCTTTCCAATATCATCCATATTGGTTAAAAAACCGCAGAATTTATCGTAGAGATTTCCTGCCTGTCGGGCAATTTCGTGGGCATGTTTATTCTGTTTTTCCAATTTCCACAGGTTGGCTACGGTTTTAACGGTGGCCATCAGGGTGGTGGAGGTCACCAAAACAATTTTTCGATCAAAAGCATATTGATACAGATTGGGATCTTCTCGTAAGGCGGCACCAAATGCAGGTTCAACCGGAATGAAAAGGAGTACAAAATCGGGTGTATTGATCTGCTCGATTGCGGAGTAATCCTTTTCAGAAAGTTCATCGACATGTTTTTTTACCGATTGCAGATGTTCTTTCAGTGCTCCTTTTTGTAGTTGATCGTCCTCCAATGAGATCGAACGTTCGTATGCAGTCAGCGATACCTTGGCATCTACCACAATGGCCCGGTTTTCGGGCAGGCGAATAATGGCATCCGGTCGTTGACGGTCAAAAGTTTCCTGCATTGTAAATTCCTGGCCCTTGACTAAGCCGGATGCCTCCAAAGTACGTTCGAGGATAAATTCTCCCCAATCGCCCTGTTTTTTGGAATCTCCTTTGAGTGCATGGGTCAAATTTCTCGCCTCCTCGCTCAATTGAGCCTGGCTTTGTTGCATATTTCCAAGGAATTCTTTGAGTGATGCGTGTTGGCTGAGATCTTTTTCGTGAATATCCTCCACTTTTTTTCGGAACGATTGGATGTCTTTATCTAAGGGTTCGAGTACGGCCTTGATATTTTCCTTATTTGCCTCGGTAAACTTGGCACTTTTTTGCTCTAGAATTTTATTGGCCAGATTTTCAAAACGTTCCTGCATTTGCTTGGCAATTTTTTCCTGTTCCTCAATTTGATTTTCCAGCCTTCGGTTTAATTCAATATTCTGGGTCGCCTTTTGCACTTTTTCATGGTCCGCCTGTTTTAGCTGTTCCCGTAACTCCGCCTCGAGCTGCTGGCCCTGTTGAATCTCCTCCTTTTGGAGACGATTTTCAGTGGCCAGCGCATGTGCGGAACCCTCAAGTTCGCTGATTTTTACCTGAAGTTCCTCGGAGTCCTCATTTTTCAGGTTTTTATTTTTTACCACATA
>JABGUO010000456.1 GCA_018646565.1 Opitutia bacterium
AAATTGATGAGCGGACAACTCCTGCCCGATTAGTCCGCTTGCTTCGCCCTTATCAAAAAAAGTCCACAAGCAACCAAGGAGAAGAAATTGAAAAATGGAGTAGATTAAAAGGGCGGAAGGTTTTGATAATGAAGGCAAAGCCTGGTTTCTCCACTTTCGATGACCCGTTACGAGCAGGATTAAAATGAGCAGGCCTTGCATCAGGAAGGTAAAAGTCGTGGGCGAAATAGCAAAATCAAAGAAGGGGACATCCTGCCAGAAATCTACTAATTTAGATTTCAATCGTCCTACATTCTGCACACCTTGATCGTTGAGTAGCGGAAAGATTTTCCCGAAGTAAGTCGGAAGAATAGTAAGAAAAGACAGGAAAGAAATTCCTGCCTGACCCAGTCCTGGTAGCACCACATATAAACCAAGGACGACAATGCGGGAAACCCATGAGGCTGCCCGGGGTTTGGGGACCACCAAGCCCACTGCATGTGCGGTGAGGTGGTAGAGGATGACCGAGCAAAAGAAGACGGAATATAATTGAATGATGTTTCCCCACGGAAGTTTTCCCACGAGGATGGCATGTCCAAGAAAGGGGAGAGTGAATAAAAACATGTAGTACTCCCGGGCAGGGATTCCAAATATATAGCCAATGATCTTAGATAGCGGATTCATGGGAGTCATCCGCTGGTAATCGAGTAGACCGGATTCCCTTTCCTCTGCGGTAATAGAAGCGACCCGGCCAGTACCCAGAAACATTAGGTAAAATCCCTGCAGGGCGAGCAGGAAAGTGAATGCGTTTCGGGCCCCGTTTACTGGTGAGCTTTCTGCCTGCACCCATGTATTGGTTTCAGGATCTTTGCTGTATTTTCCTTCGGATCCCTCAAGGTAGGAGGTCAGGTAAATAGTGGAGCAGACAATCAAGGAAAAGAGCCCGGCTGCAATGAGGTGTTTTGGTCGAAGGTTTTCACGGATACCTTTAATTACAAGTGGATTCATCTATTTTGATCAAATTCTGAGGATCCAGATTCAATTTCCAAAAATAAATCCTCCACTTTCGATTTTCGGGTGGTAAAGGAAGATACTTGCAACCCATGCTCAACCATTCCTGAAAGGATTTTGGGAATTTCCGAACGATCTCCCGAATGAATAATTTCAAACTGGGCTTTTGCTTCGTGAGTTTGTTTAAGATCTGAAAGAGTAGAACACAAGTTGACGAAACCTATAAGTTTGGGTGATTTCTCCAAAAGTTCAACTTCCAGGGTTCGGGTGGATTGTTTGCGTTGAGTAATTTCCTCAATGGATCCAGATACCACCATTTTTCCATTACGCATGATTCCGATTTCGTCGCAAAGGTCCTGCAGTTCGGTAAGTACATGAGAGGATACCAGAATAGTTTTTCCTTCATCCGCAAGCTTCCTGAGTAGTTTGCGCATATCGATGCGGGCCTTGGGATCAAGGTTAGCACCCGGTTCATCCAAAAGCATTACTGATGGATCATGGACCAGAGTTTTCGCGAGTAGAGCGCGCTGTTTCATTCCGCGGGACAAGGATTTGCAAAGTTCTCTGCGCTTGGAGGTTAGTTCGGTCTGGGTTAAGGCTTTTTCCACCTTCTTTTTCCTTTCGATAACTGATTGGCCATAGGCGTGAGCAAAGAGATCACAAAACTCCTCCACGCGTAAATCATCATACACGGGAGGGAAATCGGGCATGTATCCGAGCATACGTCTCGCTTGTTCGGGGTGGTGAAGCACGGAAGTCTCTCCGAGCATGATTTCCCCGTATGTGGGTTCAATCAAAGTGGCAATGGCTTTGATCGTGGTAGTTTTACCCGCACCATTTGGACCGATCAGTCCAAAAACCGTACCTGGTTTTACCGAAAACGACAGGTTATCTACAGCTACAAAGTCTCCGTAGTGAATTTTGAGATCTTGGACTTGGATCATGAGAGGAAGGCATGATAGGAAATTAAAAATCAAGTTAGGTCAACTTTTCCTTGCCTAAAATCACGAAAATCGGACATTGGACAGTAGCAAATCAACTTATTATGAAAATATCTACAATCATTCTCTCTTCCTTCCTTATAATCTCTTCCCTTTTTGCGGAAAAAAAACTGTTTGATGGCAAAAGCCTTAAGGGATGGAATGGGGATCCTAAATTTTGGAGCGTACAGGATGGTGCAATTCTTGGGCAAACGACCAAAGAAACTCCGACCAAGGGAAATACCTTTCTTATTTGGAAGGGCGGTAAGCTCTCTGACTTTGACTTAACCCTTGATTATAAGATCGAAGCTGGGAACAGTGGAATACAGTACCGAAGTTTTGTGAAACCAGGCAAACATGATGGTTGGCGAATTGGTGGATATCAGGCCGACTTGGAAGCAGGCGACAAGTTTTCTGGCATATGTTACGGAGAAGGCTTTCGGGGAATCCTCTCAATGCGTGGTATGAAGACTACATTAACACTTGATCCCAAGGGTAAGCTTAAAAAGGATGCAAAGCAATTTGG
>JABGUO010000457.1 GCA_018646565.1 Opitutia bacterium
AGAGACTTCTTCCTGATGTCTGTAATGTTGTAAGTCTTCCAAGAATGTAGTAGCGGATGAATAACGATCGTACTTATTTCGTTTAAGTGCCTTCATGCAAACCGCCTGAAGATCACCTGGTATGTTACGATTCGGGGCGACCTCGCGTGGAAGAGGAAGAGCCTGGTCGAGGATCTTCTTTTTGATTTCGTAGGGATCCTCGCCTTCCACTAAAAATTGCAAGGTCAACATTTCAAATAAAATAATTCCGAGAGAAAAAACATCGGTTCTTCCATCGAGATCGGCTTCTCCTCTGGCAATCTCTGGTGGCATGTACATCGGAGTTCCATAATGTCTGCCCACGGGGGTAAGGGTAGTGTCCATTTTTTCATTCTTGATGGCTTCAGACTTTTGAAGAGTCGGTGCATTGAGAACCTTTGCTAATCCCCAGTCGAGCACATACACTTCACCAAATTTACCCACTATAATATTGGCGGGTTTAAGATCACGATGAATCACTCCGATGTCATGAGCGTATGCAATTGTTTGACATACTTGGATTAAAATATCGAGCAGGCGGGGCAGGGGGAATTTTTCTACGACTTCGGGTACTTCCTGTCGAAGGTCAAAAAGAATCTCTTTCAGGTCACGACCATCCACTTTTTTCATGGTGAAAAATAGCTGACCCTCCCGATCTCTTCCCAGTTCGTATAGTGGTACAGTACCGGGATGCTGAATATTTGCGGTTACCCTTGCCTCGCGCAGGAAACGCTTGGTTTCAATATCAGAATCTCTCAGGTCTTCATGTAATGTTTTGTAGGCCACATTTCTTTGCAGATTCAAATCGAGCGTGGAATAAAGTTTTGCGGTTCCCCCCTCTGAAAGTGGCTTGAGTTCATCGTATTTCAGAGAACCACTCTTCCATGACCGAGGAAGAAGGGTGTCGGTATCACCCGTTTCAAATATATTGGAGATTTTTGGTTCTTTTCTGATCACATTAAAACTTACTCTTTTATGGTGGTGAGCTTTCTCCGCCGTTTTTTATTTTCTGAGAGCAGGGCGATGTTTTGTCCGAGATGCTCGGTCTTTTTTTTGCGGGCAATTTGAATTTGGCGATTTCTTTCCTGCAGGCTTGCCCGCCTAACTGGGTCCAGAGTATCTGCACAGTGGGGGCAGCAAATTCCAGATTCGTATTTATCAGATTCCATGTCTTCAAGCTTGAGAGGCCACCGGCAACCAAAGCAGATTTTGGAATCTCCATCTTTTAGTCCATGTACGACAGATACCCGGTGGTCAAAAACAAAGCATTCCCCTTTCCATAAACTTTCTTCCGGTTCAACATTCTCGAGATAATTCAAAATTCCACCTTTTAAATGGTACACTTCCTTGAAACCATTTTGTAAGAGATGGGAAGATGCTTTTTCGCATCGGATTCCACCGGTACAAAACATGGCCACCTTCTTATCTTTCTGAGATTGTAAATTTTCTTTCACATATTCATCCCATTGACAAAAAGTCTCTGTATTGGGGTTCGTTGCTCCTTCAAAGGTTCCCAATTCGACTTCGTAGTCATTGCGAGTATCAATCACAACAGTATCCGGATCTTGAATGATCTTATTCCAATTCTTAGGTTCTACATAAGTACCCACCTTATCGTTTGGATTAATGGAAGCGTCTCCCAGGGTAACAATTTCTTTTCTGACAACCACTCGTATTCGATAAAATGTTTTTCTCGGAGTGGTGGAGATCCGATAGGGCATTTGGCTAAAACGCTCATCTTTTTTAATGAATGCTAAAATTTCCTTAATTCCTTCTGCTGAACTGGATACAGTTCCATTAATTCCTTCTTCGGCCAAAATAACTGTCCCAAGAACATTGAATTTTTTACAATGTGTTCTCAGTTTTCTTTGCCAGTTTATGCAGTCCGGTAAATTGGCAAATTGGTAAAATGTTGCTACTGTCTGCTCCATAGCTCTAACATCCTAATCGAACCGAATAGGATAATCGAAATAAAAATACTTTTTTACGAATCGCCAACTTCAATTATTGCTTTTAACACACCGGAGTCTGGTTGGATTAACGAGTCGAATTTTTCTGCTACTTGATCCATTGTAATCCGATGGGTAATCCATGGCTCTGTGTCGATTATTCCTTCTTCAATCAAATTAATGATCCGTGGGAAATCTCCCGGAAGAGCATTTCTTGAGGCCAATAAATCGATTTCTCTTCGGTGGAGGGCAGGGTGAGGGAAGCCGATCGTCTCCGTGGTAATGCCCACATAGACAAGTGTCCCGCTGTAGGCTACATATTCCAGGGCATTAGACATGGAATGATGGCTCCCGGTGGCATCGGTAACCACATCGAAAAGTGCACCATGGGTAATTTCTTTCATCGCTTCAATTTCAGAACCGTCCCCTTTAAAATGAACCAAGTTTTCTATCCCGTAGTTCTTTCGGCAGAACTCGAGCCTCTCTTCGGACATATCCATTATGGTAAGAGTGGCTCCAGTCAGTCGATTGAACTCAATTGTTGAAAGCCCAATTGGACCGGCTCCTATGACGAGTGCATGATCGCCCTTTTTGGCTTTGCCACGGTCGGAGGCATGACAACCGATTGCAAGAGTTTCCACTAATGCAAGTTGATCGTAGGATAATTGATCGGATGGATGTAGTTTATCCGCACGAATAAGGGAACGTTCACAGAGTCCGCCATCCATCATTACGCCAAAAACCTTCAGGTTTTCGCAACAATTTCCGTGTCCCTTCTTACAGGGGAGACATTCTCGACAATTGAGATAGGGCTCGATTGAACAGCGATCTCCCGGTTTTACATTTTGTACACCCTGTCCGACTCGAATAACTTCCACTCCAAGTTCGTGGCCAGGAATGCGCGGATAGTCAAAAA
>JABGUO010000458.1 GCA_018646565.1 Opitutia bacterium
TAACCCGGATAACCGAGAAGAATTATTTTTTTAAACTTAGTAAATACCAAGATTGGTTGGTTGAACATATACAAAGCTCTGCGGATTTTATAAAACCTGACTTCCGGAAATCTCAGGTTCTGGAATTCCTTAAAGAGCCCCTAAATGACTTGTGTATTTCTCGACCGTCTGACCGTTTATCGTGGGGAATTCCGCTTCCTTTTGACTCTGGTTTTGTCACTTATGTATGGTTTGACGCCTTGGTAAATTATGTAACAGCTGCGGGATTTGGGACCGATGAATTTTCTGATTATTGGCCAGCGGACCTTCATGTCATTGGAAAAGATATTCTTGCTCCGCCCCATGCAATTTACTGGCCAATCATGCTCCAGGCTTGCAATCTTCCAATCCCTAAACAAATTCTAGCCCACGGTTGGTGGACAACATCTGGAGCCAAGATGTCTAAAAGTACGGGAGAAACAGTCAGCCCGTTGGCTTTAGCTGATCAATACGGAGCAGATGCATTTCGGTTTTTTGTAATGAGGGAAATGACTGTGGGCCAGGATGCGGAATTTTCTTTGGAGCGTTTTTCTTCCCGCTATAAAGGAGAGTTAGGAAATGACCTGGGTAATTTGGTAAGTCGTTTGTTGCACATGTGCCACCAATATTTTGATGGTATTGCCCCAGATCAGGAACTTCAGGAAGAATGGGAAGAGCGCTTGCAGGAACGCTGGCAGGAAACCTCAACCAAGGTTCTTCAATTGTTTGAAGGATTTCAATTTCACCAGGCTTTGGAAGAAACAATTGGGTTTGTTCGGGCAATCAACAAATATGCAGATGATCGTGCACCCTGGAAATTAGCAAAATCTGATGCCCCCGAAGATGTTCGGGCTTTACGGACCAGTCTTGGAACCATGCTGGAAGCATTAAGGCTGGCCAATGATCTTCTTGCTCCAGTCATGCCCGGTGTTCATGCCCGCATTTGTAAATGCCTGGGTCAAAATCCAGTGGAAAATTGGGAGGGGCGACTTGATTGGGGAAGGCACTTAACAAATGTGAAACTAGGAGAAAAAATTATCCTTTTTCCAAGAGATTGAACCACCCTAGCTTTGCTGAGGGGGTAGAAATTTAGGAATCTTTTGTTTCCTCGCTGGGATCAAGGAGGCGGACTTCTGTTAGGCCGATTCGAGTCTCATCAGCTTCAAGAATGGTGACCTCCAAATTTTTGAGCCTTAAGGTTTCGTAAGCCTCTGGAATCTTTCCAAACTCCTGAGTAATAAGTCCTCCAAAGCTCGTTACCTCTTCCTCTTCATCATCAATATTTAAGGCCTCGGGTAATTCGTGAAGGGGAGTAAGTCCAGAGATTTTCCAGCTTTGTTCGTTAAGTTGTTCGATATCTGCCTCGTCCGCATCGAATTCGTCTTGAATTTCTCCGACCACCTCTTCAAGGATATCTTCAAGGGTAATTACCCCGTCAATACCTCCGAACTCATCTCCAACCAAGGCCATATGTACCTTCCACTTCATCATTTTACGCAAGGCCAGGGGTAGGGGGTCTTCAGCAGAAACACGTGCAGGTGCTTTGGTAATAGACCGAAGAGAGAGCTTGTCGGGTTCTTTCCCGAGCAGGCGAAACGCGTATTTTACATGAATAATCCCCAGGCAGTGATCTAAGTCTCCTTCGCAAAGAGGCAGACGGGTGTGACCACAGCTTCGAGCGATTTCCAAGTTTTTTTCCAGCCCGTCTTGCCAGTCCAGAATTTGTACTTGTTTGCGCGAAACCATCACATCCTGAACCTTCAATTGTCCCATCTCCAAGGTATTACCCACAATTTCAGCAATATCTGGATCAAGGTTTGAACCTTCCCTTGATAAGGTGCGTATATGATCGGCGACTTCGTTATCTTCGTTATTTCCATTTTCTCCATTATGGTCTGAGCCGAAAAAACCTTTTTCGATACGCAGGAGGAGCGGAGTAAAGGGTAGGGCAAGAAACCGGGCAAAGAGAGTGAAAGGAAAACCAATTTTTAAATGTAAGTGGCTTTTTGATCTGGAGGTTAATAAGCGAGGAAAGATCCCAGAAAAAATACGTTCTGTGCAAAGGGCGACGAAGAAAGCAACGAAGCCGCCAAACAAAGTACTCTCCCCGGTCCAAATGGTAAGGACTGAAAAGAAACCAACAAATACCTGCAAGGCAGAAAAAAGAGCCGACTCCACATGCAATGGGCGGGCATGGTTGGGTTCTTGAAGCATGGATTCGAGTAGTTTTCCAGATCGTGAGCCCTTCCCAGGGGGGGTGGATATCCCAGCTCGAATACGATCAATCATCGATCGAAAGACACCCAGGTAAAGTCCAAGTGCTAAAAAAATAGCCCAGATGGTAAATAAAAAGAAAGGAGAAAAGGGAGGTTCTATCGTTGTGATCATAATTACGCCCCAAAGATCGTCCGAGTTTTTTCAAGAGCGGTCAGGAGGCGATGGTTTTCTTCTTCTGTGCCAACAGAAAGGCGAAGGTAGGGAGCAAGAGACGGGCCTAGGGCCCGAGTGATTATGCCCTGTTTTTGTAATTCGGTAAACAATCCCCGCCCGTTTCCAGGCTTGGACAAAATAAAGTTCGCCTGGCTGGGTAGGTACTCTATTTCAAGTGCTTCAAGTCCCTTTGCAAGTTGTTCCAGTCCGTCTGCATTGCGCTTCCGGCATTGCGTAACCCAAATATCGTCTTCCAGTGCTCCAAGGGCTGCTGCCTGCGCAATTGCGTTTACATTGAAGGGTTGGCGTGCCCGTTGTAACAAAGCAATCATCTCCTGGGCACCATATCCATATCCAATTCGTAAGGCAGCAAGTCCATGAATTTTTGAAAAGGTACGAAGGCAAATTACTTTACGACCTTCTTCAATCAAAGGTCGAAGATCAGGAGGGGAATCCAGGTATTCCGCATAAGCCTCATCAAAACAGAATATTACATGTTCAGGGAGCGAACGAACGAATGCATGAATTTCTTCTTCTGTATTTGCGGTTCCAGTGGGGTTATTAGGACTGGGGAGAAAGATAAGCTTTGTATGTTCGTTCACCGCCTGCCTCATCTTATGAAGATCGTGGGTGAGTCCGGGCATTTCGACTTCCACAGGTTTTGCACCCATCAGCAAGGCGACCAATTTGTAAACCACAAAGGCA
>JABGUO010000459.1 GCA_018646565.1 Opitutia bacterium
CCCTATTTGATTGATTGGCATGCTCTTATTGATTTAAAAATGATAAGCCTCGATGATCTAGATTCACTGCAGAGTAATCCGGATCATGATGTAAATTATGGTCATCTTTATGAACATTTTTATTCAGCTGCCTCAATTGCCTTTTCTAATTTTGTACAAAATGGAGAAAGTATTGAATCTAAATACGGAAAGTTTGATCTTTTTATTGAAGAAAATAAATGTTGGTTAGAGCCCTACTGCTGTTATCAGTCCCTCAAGAAGTCCTCACTCAATAAGCCTTGGTGGGAATGGGATAAGAATGTTAGGAAATTTAGTGCATCGATTTTAAAGAGTTTATCGAGTGCACAACTTGAAACTTATAAACTTCATTTATTTCTCCAATATATATTTTTTTCACAGTGGAAGGAGTTACGGAATTATGCTCACGAAAAAGAAGTTCAAATTCTTGGGGATTTACCAATCTATGTTGCTCCAGACTCATCTGATGTATGGGAAAAGCCTGAACTATTTCAAGTGGATACAAACGGAGTGGGATTTTCGCATGTAGCAGGAGTTCCTCCAGACTATTTTAATGAAGATGGTCAATATTGGGGAAATCCACTGTACGACTGGTCCGCTCACAAGGCAGACGGTTACCAATGGTGGATTAAGCGATTGGAGTCGCAATTATCCCTTTTTGATGTGGTTCGAATTGATCACTTTAGGGGATTTCATGATTATTGGAGTATTCCGGCAGATACTTCAGATGCAAAGGCAGGTAAGTGGGAGAACGGTCCTGGAATTGATTTTTGGAATGTGGTCGCAAAATATTTCCCCACCCTCCCCTTTTTAGCTGAGGATTTAGGTTTGATCACTGAGGGGGTTCGATCTCTTCGAGAAAGCGCTGGATTACCGGGAATGGCAGTTTTACAGTTTGCATTCGATGGCGATCCTGAAAACCTTTATCTACCTCATAACTTATCCCCGGACCTCGTTCTCTACACAGGTACTCATGATAATGATACTACCTGTGGTTGGTATCATTCAACTGATGATGAAATTCGCGGGAATTTTAGGAGTTACTTTAATATTCCGGGTGATTTTCCATCTTGGGATATGCTAAGAATGGCATACCGTACGACTGCTCAATTGGTTATTATTCCAATGCAGGATTTGCTCAGTCTGGGTTCTGAAGCACGCCTCAATGAACCAGGTCATTCATTTGGAAATTGGACATGGCGAATGAGTCCATGGCAACTCAAGAATATTTCAGCTGAATGTTCTACATATCTAAGAAATCAAGCTGAAATATCAGGCAGACTAGCAAAGAAGAGTGTCGCTTCGATCGCAAAATCATCCTAGATTAATTCTTCCACAGGCTTAATTTGAAAAGACTATTTCCATACTTTCTATTAATAAAGCCCTATTGGTTTGCCTTCCTCATTGCATTGGTTTGTGGCGTCATTTACGGAGTTTCAAGTGGATTTGGTCTGCCTTATATGATCGATCAAGTCTTTCCTATAATATTTCCAGGTGAAAAGTTGGATGTGCGGTTAAGCACATGGGAATTATTTATTTATATTTCCTGGTTCCCCCTTGTCTTTATCATTCGCGGTACAAGTAGCTATTTTAATTCTTACTTTATTAATTATTGTGGAATCCGGGTACTTGAGAAAATTAGATTTCAGGTTTTCGAAAAGCTTCAGCGCCTACCTATTTCTTTCTTTCATCGCAATCAGGAGGGTGACCTTCTTAGTCGAATGATCTCGGACACTGGTCAGTTACAGGCTGCAATTCTACAGGTCAGTAATGATTTAATCAAACAGCCCATCACTTTTATCGGAGCGATTACTGCATTAATTGTAATGGCTGTTCAGCGTGAAGGCATGGCATTTGTTCTCTTATGCCTACTTGTGATTCCAATCTGCGTTTTTCCCATTCGTAGGATTGGTGAGCTACTTTTAAACAAAGCCCTCAACATGCAAGAAAAAGCAGGGAACTTGACTTCAATTTTGAGTGAAAATCTATCTGCTTACAAAGAAGTTCGAGCCTTTAATCTAGAAAGTCGAGAAAAGGAAAGATTTTCAAATGTTTCCGAGAATTTTATCGATGCCCGAATGAAGGTGATCAAATACTCTCATATGCTGACACCACTTATTGAAATTATTACGGCAGTTGGAATTTCAGCAGCAATTTTTCAAGCATCTAGAAAATCAATTCAATTAGATGCGGTTGTACCTGTAATTGTAGCACTTTACATGTCTTATGAGCCGGTTAAGAAATTAGGCGGTATTCATACCTCGATTAAACAAGCCCTGGCTTCTCTCGAAAGATTGGAAGAAATTCTTGAAACTGATGAATGTATTTCTAATCCAACAGAACCTACGGAAATCAAAAAGATAAGAGGTGAACTAGAATTTAATAATGTTTCATACTCCTACTCCAATCGTAAGGAGGAAATAAATGAAATTCCTGCCTTAATTGATATCAATTTGAAAATATCCTCCGGCGAAGTGGTTGCCTTAGTGGGACCCAGCGGAGGAGGTAAAAGTACTCTTGCTGGGTTATTGCCAAGATTTTATGATCCCGAAAAGGGATCCGTTTTATTAGATGGAATGAACTTACGTGATCTTTCTCTTCACGATGTTCGAGATGCAGTGGCTCTAGTGCCTCAAAAACCGTTCCTTTTCGATCTTGATGTGGAGAAGAATATTGAACTGGGTAAATCAAAATATACTGAAGCCACGATTAATGAGGTTTGCCAATTAGCTTATGCGGATGAGTTTATAAATGAATTTGAACAAGGTTATCAGGAACGCCTTGGAGAAAAAGGAAGCCGATTATCAGGTGGACAACTTCAACGCCTTGCTCTTGCTCGTGCTTTTTTCAAAAATTCCCCGTTATTGGTTCTTGATGAAGCAACCTCGGCTTTAGATGCGGAGAACGAAGATAAAATTCATGAGGCAATGGCCCAGTTGATTAAAGGTAAGACCACCCTGCTAATCGCTCACCGCTTTAGTTCTTTAAAATTGGCATCCAGAATACTCGTCATGGATAAAGGCAGAATTATCGCGGATGGACCACATGACGACGTTTACAAAAACTGTGAATTGTACCGTACTTTGTACGACCAACAAAACGAGGGATTATCCTAAGGGCAGTTTAGCGATTCTTTCCTCGCAGTATCCTCATTAATTCAAGACCATCACTCGGTGGTCCTTTTGGGAAATTTTCAGTAGGCTTGAGTGTTACAGGAAGAATTGATCGAAAAAACGCCAGTGAATTGGCACAGAACCAACTCACCATAATAATCTCGAGCCAAGTTGGTACAATAGTTGAAAAAATGATCCAGCCCGAAGCTGTGCTCATTAACAATGATGCAACTGGGCCCATGGCTATTATGGTGAAAAGTCTTACTGGAGATAGATTTTTTGTCTGATAACCGGTAAAGCCCTCTCTTCCGCTAAGAAAACTTAGTTCCCAGTGTATCCTACCAGAGGTTATTTTCCATGATTTACTTTTATTTCCCACTCGGATCAAAAGTACATCTTTAGTTAAAAAGAAAGCGGGGATAAGATGGCCTAGCTCATGGACAAAAGTGGCAAAGGAACGAAACAAGACAAGTCCAATCCATGCCGAAATAATCCACGGTAGTCCCTCCCAGCTTAAGTAATTAATACTATTTGCAAGATATAATATCATTTTAAAACGATTGAACTTGCTCGAAAAGATTCATTTTATAAGTTTATGCACATTGACTGATAAAGAATGTTTCGTTTTCTTATGCAAGCCTTCTCGGGCAAGAAGCTCGATGTACGCGTTCCTCACACCAAAGGACTGCCGTTGACTGATGAAAATAAATTTGGAGAAGAAGCGGAATCCAGCCAATGGATTGGCGTTGATCTTGATGGTACTTTAGCGGAAGCAGGACCCTGGCAAGGTTTTGAACATATCGGGAAGCCGGTACCCAATATGATGAAGCGTTTAAAGATATGGATAGAGATGGGCTATCGTGTAAAGATCGTTACTGCCCGTGCCCAAGATCCAGAAAAGGCAATTCCCCCCATTCGCAAATGGCTTCAAAAGCAAGGTTTGCCGGATCTTGAGATTACTAATGCAAAGGATATGGATATGATAGAGCTTTGGGATGATCGTTGCGTCCAGGTTATTCCCAATACTGGTAATCCAGTGGGTCCTGCATCTGATCCTTACAGAAATAAAAGCTAAATTTATTTACAAATTGGCAGATTTTTAATCGCAATATTATTCGGTTAAGTTGTGTCTCAGCTAATTTCCCTTTTGTGTAATCAGAAGTTGATTAGGCAAAATTCAATCGATTCGGAATTTTACTTTCTTTAGTACGTGCAGTTCATTGTCTTGCCCTACCAATACTATTAGCACTTCTATCCCTTTTTAGCGGTTTCATTTATTGTGGTAGGAGCCAATGAATTCATTTTTTCAAGGATTACTCTCTTGATTGCTGGCCCCACCCTATTTTGTGGATATAAAAAATCGTAAGTTTTGCGTTCCTGCAATTTTTACTTTGGAATTACTATTTCTTGCTCTTGGCCAGATAATCTCGGCCATTCAATGGGAGTAGGTACTTTACATTTAATTTTGCGACTTTCGCGGGTTTTTCTTTAGCGTTAGGACATTGGCCTTAAGCTTAGACCATGTAATTCCATTCCTTGCTGTATTGTAAACGCTGAAAAAATTAGTGTCCTAATTAGGTCCTGTTACTTCACTAAAACATTGATTGAGATAGTTTGTCTACATTTGACCCTCCCTTGTTTAGTATTTAATTGTAGGAGAATGCTCGTCTATTCTTTGCTACGATTATTCTTCATCTTTTTATCTGCAATGTGTCTGAATGGAAAACCGACTATTTTTTTCTTTTTGATCGATGATAAAGGTTGGACTGATCTTGGATACCTAG
>JABGUO010000460.1 GCA_018646565.1 Opitutia bacterium
GAAAATAGGTGCTCAAAGCGGAGGTAATTATAAAATTGATTCCATCTGTTCACGGCTTCCTTATTTCCGAATTGCCCACTTACATCGCAGTATACCACATGGTAGCCAAGCTTGAGCATGGCGATGTCAAACTGGGGTTCATGCCCGAAGAATCGTGCCCGCCAAACCCAGGGTTTTCCGTCGGCAATTTTCTTAGGCACGACCACCCGACAAGCAATCCCTTCCAATGGGAAGTTATATTGATCAAAGCCATGAAAGGAGGTTTTTTTTCCGTCCCAAACCTGTTTGTGCGGAGTTGATTGCTTGGTCTTGGCATAGGATAAGGAGCCAATAACAAATAGGGATACAATTAAAGAAAGTAGGGTAATGAAATTTTTCATGTTAAATGGTTCAAAAATTTAGGCTTTTGGCCAGCGGGTGGCTACTTTATCCAACCAGTGCCTGGCAATTAATTCGTGACCCTGGGGGAGGGGATGGATGCCGTCCCAGATCCAGTTTTCCGCTCCGGCTTCACTGGCAGCCTGATCGAACAGGTCCTGAGTCTGGAGATGAGCGGTCTGGTAATCCTTGGCCAGCTTGGTTACCACGACCCTCATTTTATCCGTCTCTTTACGACGAGAGCTGTATGCCTGTTGATCTTTTAATCTGCCCGATTGCAGAATGAAAGGGTCGAGCAAAACGATACGAAGTTTGGGATTGGCTTTGAGGCTGGCTTCAATAATTTGGCGGTAGTCTCTTTCGAACGCACTAGGCGTAACTGCTTTGCCCGGGTGACGAAATCCCATCCCGACATCATTAGTTCCCACTAAGATACTTAGAAGATCGGGTTTGAGATTAATTGCATCTTTTTGCCAACGTGCCTTTAGGTCGGATACTTTGTTTCCACTGATTCCCCGGTTAAAAAATGCAAGCTTTGCTTTTGGCATGTCCATTCCGAGGCGACCTGCAATAAGAAAAACATAACTATGCCCAAGGTAATGATTGCGGTCATTTTCATTCCGGCCCCATTTCATATCGGTTATAGAATCACCCTGAAACAGGAGTCGACTCCCTTTGGGGAAATCAGGACGCTTATAGTCGTATCCCCTTCCTTGGGACGGAAGGGATGGTTTTATTTCGGCGTAGGACTTTGAATCCAGTACAGTGGTTCCGGTGGCAACCGCTCCAAAGGCAAGAAGCTTCCTTCGATTAATAGTCATTTTTACAGGAGTTTATCTATTTTCAAAATTGAATCTGAAAATAGTAGGAATTGTAAGTGCCGGAAAAGCCAACACTTCATTGATTAAAAAATGGAAACTTTTCAGTTTTTGATCAATTTACGGGCAGCCAAATTGTTCAGCCTATGAGCCACATCAACGATACCGTCTGTCACGGTTTTGTTGTATGTCCTTCCGTCCGTTGTATTGACGCCGTGTCCCTTGACTGCTTTGCGCAAGGGGGCGAGTGCGGGGTCCTCATGATGAAAGAGTTCCACAAAGACATGCTTTAATTTTCCGGTTGGTGCATAAGCAGCGAGTAGGGCACCGATCCAACCGTCATCTGTAGTCAAGCACCCGCGGGTGGTTTTGGCGGAAGCATGAAAAATTCCGAGTGCATCGGCTTTGGCCAATTCCTTAATAACTTTTTCATTTTCGGAAATTGATAAGTCGGAGTCTCCACAATGTGCAGCATCAATCATAACCTTAAAGAATTTTTTCTTGATCTTTTTATTGATTCCCATGACCACTTTGGCGGCCTTGGCCGCATTGGTGAAGTTCTGAAATTCCACACCGCGTAAAAATTCGAGGTGCCAGGCAACAACGGAACTTTTTTCAAGACCAGATTCTTTGTAGCAACGGGCATGGAGTTTAATGACTTGATTGACCGCGTTATCAAATGCCTTACCTTTGAGCTTTTTACCGGAGAGCCATTCCTCGAATGAAGTAGAGGATACATGTTTCACTTTATACTTTTTAGCAACAGCCAGCCCTGAATTAAGCATGTCCACCACCGCGTCTTCATCCTTTGAATTAAGTGGGTTGGCACCGCCGACCATCATAATCAAATGAACCTGTAGTTTGAGGGCACGTAATCCTTTGAACATATCGTCCAAGTCCTTGGCATCAGTACCTGGGAAGAGTGTAACTTGGACATTGTTTAGTTTTACCGGCGAAGTACGGCAGAGCAGGCGCATACCCGATACAATTTTTAAATCACCTGAGTTGGTGCGTGGGAGCTTGCCGGATTCATCCGGTGCGAGTGCACCTACAAACATTA
>JABGUO010000461.1 GCA_018646565.1 Opitutia bacterium
CCGGAAACTGAAACTAAGCTTAAATCGAAAGCCTTTCCGAGACCTCACCAAAACACCTCAGGCATTGTGAACTGGTTAACTACGATCGATCACAAGAAAATTGGGGTAATGTATGGGATGGCCGCCCTCTTTTTCTTACTTTTAGGGGGAGTTGAAGCATTATTAATCAGATCTCAGTTGTGGAATCACAACATGGAGGTTTTAAGCAACCGTGAGTATAATCAAATGTTCACAATGCATGGCACAACGATGGTCTTTCTTGTTATCATGCCGTTGAGTGCTGCATTTTTTAATTTCATAATGCCTCTACAGATCGGGGCACGTGACGTTGCATTCCCACGAATGAATACCCTCAGTCTTTGGTGCTTCATTGCGGGTGGGATAACCTTAAATTTAAGTTGGTTTTTTACCGGCGGATCTCCTGCGATTGGCTGGTTTGGCTATGCACCACTTACCGACACCCGATTTGCAGAAGTAATTGGAGATATGGGACCTGATTTTTGGATATTCTCTTTGCAAATCCTTGGTCTTGCATCCCTGCTTGCCTCTTTCAACTTCATTACCACCATCATTAATATGCGTGCTCCGGGGATGACAATGATGAGATTGCCAGTTTTCACATGGATGACACTCATCGTCAGTTTTTTAATCATTCTCGCCTTTCCTGCTATTACAATTGCACTAGTTGAGTTAATGTTCGACCGAACATATGGCACCAATTTCTACGACTTTTTGGAAGGTGGAAAACCACACCTCTGGCAGCATCTTTTCTGGATTTTTGGCCATCCTGAAGTATACATTTTGATACTTCCTGCAATGGGAATTGTTTCAGAGATCATTCCCGTTTTTTCCAGAAAGCCGCTTTTTGGATACGGATTAATTGTATTTTCTGGTGCAATCATTGGATTCATGGGATTTGCAGTATGGAGTCACCATATGTTTACAACTGGTATGGGAATTGTAGCCACATCCGCTTTTTCTATTCTCACCATGCTTATTGCTATTCCAACCGGGATCAAGATTTTCAACTGGATTGGAACCATGTGGGGCGGACGAATTCGTTTTGAAACTCCAATGCTTTTCGCTCTTGGGTTCATCACCATGTTTATGGTGGGAGGATTTACTGGGATCATGCACTCATCGGTTCCGATTGATGCACAACATCAAGATTCTTACTTCGTAGTGGCTCACTTTCATTATGTTCTAATTGGCGGTGCGTTATTTGGTTTATTTGCAGGATTTTATTTTTGGTTACCGAAGTTAACCGGTAAAATGCTTAATGAAAAACTCGGTAAATTTGTATTCACCCTTATGTTCATTGGATTTAATGTAACTTTCTTTCCGATGCATTATTTAGGAATGATTGGCCAACCTCGCAGAACACACAGCTACAATGAAGGTCACGGATTTGAGACATGGAATCAAATCGCAACGATTGGAGCATTCATTCTCGGCGTTGGAATCCTGATCGGTGTGTATCAGTTTGTTACCGCATTTTTTAATAAAAAATTGAAGGACGCCGGTAAAAATCCTTGGGATGCAAGAACGCTGGAATGGACTCTTTCTTCTCCTGTAAAAGAATATAATTTTGCACGAACCCCCATTATCAAATCAAGGGATCAGGCCTGGGAAAATAATTATGGCCCCAAAGAAAACCACTCCGATAAGGTTCCTCTCGACGACCATGGTGTACACATGCCTGACCGCTCCTGGTATCCGTTGGTAAGCGGACTGGGTTTTCTCGGTCTCGTTCTCGGATTACTATTTCACCAATCTGTCGATGCAAACACAGGAGAGATACTAAGGGATTATACCTACGCGATAGCGGGAGGAAGTATCGCAATATTTGGTATTATTATGTGGTCCCTTGAAGGACCGGCAGGGTACCACCTCTTTCCAAAAGAAACCGAAGAATAATTTTTCACACGACCGTTATACTACAAAATTTGAATTATCATGAGTGAAGCATCCGCACATGCCCTTGAGCATCACGAACCAGAAACCAGCACAGGAATCCCGAATAAAAAAGTTCTAATGTGGGCTTTTTTGGGTTCCGATTGTATGTTTTTTGGAACCCTCATTTCCACACATTTAATCTACCGAAAAATTTCCGCGACTGTTGGAGGTAATTTTTTAGATATCAGGGATGTCTTTGATATCGAACTTACTTCATTTAGTACCTTCATTCTCTTAGCCAGTTCCCTATTCATGGCATTGGCGGTATCTGCCATTCACAAAGGGAACTTATCCAGTACTCGTTGGATGCTCTTCGGTACAATCATATTTGGTGCAATCTTTCTTGCCTGCCAAGTCTATGAGTTTACCCATTTCGTTCATGCCCCGGGTAATGAACTCACCCTTTCAAGTTATCGGGGTGAACCGCATGTATTCGGGTCCACTTTTTATGTTCTTACCGGAACCCATGGTACTCATGTTGCGATTGGAGTCTTTTGGCTCATCGGGTGGTTTGTATATTCATTTACCGGAAAAATGAGCACTGCAGATGCGCTCGATATTGAATGTTGTGGGTTATATTGGCACTTCGTTGATATTGTATGGATCCTTATTTTCCCGGTCGTGTATCTAATGGAATACGCATTCTGAACGATTTATAAATTTTTAAATACTTATTATTATGAGCGGACATTCGGAAGACCCAGTATTAGAAGAAAGCAAACGCTTCTTCACATTCTTTAATTTATCCATGCTACTTGTTGCCATAACTGGCATTGAGATTGTTATTATTTATGTTCGTGCTTTTGACGGTCCTGTAATAATAACGGTTTTATCTGTATGCTCTGTGATCAAGTTTGTGGGAGTAATGACTTGGTTCATGCATTTACGATGGGATAAAATACTAAATACTGTCCTCTTTTTGATGGGACTTGTAATTGCCGTTTTCACCTTTTTCGCAGTGATGTACATGCTTGATAATCCACCCGTGGTGGAGGAGTTTTCGGTTGCCCCATTAGAACAGGATTGGGAAGCAAAAACAGATTATGCCAAGGGAGACTACACCAAACATGATGACTCCTATTATGTAGCCGAGGTGGGCCATCAATCTGGTGATACATTCTCCACACAAATTACGCTTGATAATGAACCGGTTAACTCGTGGAAAAAAGTGGAAGGTATTCCCCATCAAATTAGCTGGAAAGTAAGCACGGGGGATATGATTGAAATCAATTCCTTAAAACCGGGTAATCCTTTTTTTCATCAATACAACCCCTACCCCGAAGATAACATCGAAGGTTCTAAAATATCTCTACTTGCAGAAAGTGCATCCACAGAGGATTTTAGAATCAAGGTTCGATCCGAAGCGTTTTGGGTGGAAAATCAGTAACCTTTTGAAAATTGTATGATTGGGTTCATCCAAGCATAGTTGAATTCACCAGTCACATTAAGTCATTGGCATACTGAACCCGCCCTAATCGGGGGTTTATTATTTATTTGCTGGTGCTACGCAATTATTGTTGGACCCTACCGGAAAAACTTCTCTCCCAACCTACCCTATTCTCATAGGCATACCCTTTGGTTTAGTGCTGCTATAATTTCCTTTTATCTGGCAGTTGGCTCTCCACTGGATGCAATGGGAGAGAACTTCCTATTTTTTGCACACATGATTCAGCATAATATTCTCATGTATCTAAGCCCATTATTTTTACTCCTTGGGATACCAAGAGAAATTGTGGATGAGTATCTAGAAAATAAACCAATTTTGGAAAAACTTCTTAAGTTTTTATTTCATCCCATTATTGCCGGATTACTTTTTACCTTTGTATTTTCTTTTTGGCACTTTGCCGCGTTTTACGAAGCGGCAATTAGAAATAAGACAATTCACATGGCAGAACATCTATCGATGTTCTTTACTTCGGTGGCAATGTGGTGGCCAATTTGCGGTCCATCGAAGAGAATTCCACCCTCCAAATATGGCCCTCAAATGTTGTACATTCTTGCAATCATGCTTGGGCAAACTCCTATCTTTGCAGTGCTTACCTTTTCAAAAGAGGTACTGTATGATACTTATTTCTATGCAGAACGAGTGATGAATTTAAGCCCGCTTGAGGATCAAAAAACGGGCGGAGTCCTGATGAAACTAGCCAATATGATAGTTTCAGTAAGTGTTCTTTCTTCCATCTTTTATCGATGGTCGAAAGAACAGAAATAGTAGTACCTTAATCGAGCTACAGGCGGGAGACTAACAACTCTCGCTCAAAAAGCATTTCTTTGGGTAACGATTCCGATAATTGTAGAAATAATTCCTCGTGCCTCAATGTTTGCATCCTCAGTTTTTCAGGTTCAATTTTCATTAACTTTTCCCAATCTTCATGACTAAACTCCAAACCAGACCAATCCAGGTCTTCCTTGTAAGGCATCCATCCGAGCCTTCCTTCATGGGCACTGCCCTGTCCTGAAGATCGTTCCACAATCCAACGTAGAACTCGCATATTATCACAAAACCCGGGCCATAAAAAACTTCCATCTTCATCCTTACGAAACCAATTAACATGAAAAATTCTTGGTTTGTTCTTAAGCTTTTTACCCATCTTCATCCAATGCTTAAAATAATCGCCCATATTATAGCCACAGAAAGGAAGCATTGCCATTGGATCTCTTCTTAAATTACCCAATACTCCCTCTGCGGCAGCAGTCGTTTCAGATGCCAGGGTTGCTCCTAAATAAACGCCATGATTCCAGTTGAAAGATTGATAAACCAGTGGAATATCGGACATCCTTCTCCCGCCAAAAATAAAGGCGGAAATAGGAACTCCTTCCGGATTTTCCCAATCCGGGTCAATCGTGGGACACTGAGATGCCGGAGCTGTAAAACGGGCATTCGGGTGGGCGGCAGGATAATCCATTTCAGGACTCCACTCGCGTCCCTGCCAGTCAATTAAACCAGCGGGAGGTTCTTCAGTGAGACCCTCCCACCAAACATCTCCCTCTTCAGTCAACGCAACATTGGTAAATAATGTGTTTTCCTTCATTGACTCCATTGCATTGGGGTTGGTTTCCCAAGATGTTCCAGGAGCGACTCCAAAAAAGCCCGCTTCGGGATTAATTGCTCGGAGCATTCCATTATCATCGGGTTTTAACCATGCAATATCATCTCCCACCGTAGAAACCTTCCAACCCTTCATTGCGGGAGGAGCAACAAGCATTGCCATATTCGTTTTACCACATGCACTCGGAAAGGCACCCGCAACGTAGGTCTTCTTACCCTCCGGATTCTCAACACCAAGGATTAGCATATGCTCCGCCATCCAATCATTGTCTCGTGCCATACAGGAGGCAATACGGAGAGCTAAACACTTCTTGCCCAACAAGGCATTTCCTCCATATCCACTACCGAATGATACAATTGTTCGTTGTTCCGGGAAATGTACGATATGGGTGTCCTCCGGATTGCAGGGCCAAGGCACATCTTTTGTTCCCGGAGTTAATGGAAATCCTACAGAATGAAGACAGGGAACAAAAAAATCTTTTTCTCCCATCACATCCAGTACTGATTGTCCCATCCGGGTCATAATACGAAGATTTAAAACTACATAGGGGGAATCTGTTACCTGAACTCCAAATTGAGACAAAGGTGACCCCAATGGTCCCATGCAAAAGGGAATGATATACATCGTACGCCCCTCCATTGCCCCTTTAAATAGGCGTTTTAATTTAGCACGCATTTTTCTTGGGTCTTCCCAATTATTAGTGGCACCCGCATCATCTTTACCATAACTGCAGATGAAAGTACGGCTTTCCACACGCGCTACATCACGAGGATCCGAGCGAACAAGGAAACTATTGGGGCGCTTATCCTCGTTTAATTTAATCATGGAACCTTGGCTAATCATCAAGGTGCAAAGTTCATCCCATTCCTGATCCGATCCATCGCACCAACGAACATCTTGTGGTGCACACATTTCAACCATTTTATCCAACCATTTTAACAAGGCCTGGTTGTTGGTTTTACTCCGATCATAATTAACTGTCTTAGATTCCATAACTTATAGTCGGTAAGGACGGGAAAGTAGATAGTCAAACATTCCCTCCGTTTTCATAATAAAACTTGTTCTTTTTTGAGGAATTATAGAAATCTAGTTTGCCAATCTCTCCATGAAGTTGTAACTCAGTTATTTGTTTATGTATAGACAGAAAAATCATAGAGATGCCATATTGGCCCTGGAAGATGGAAGTGTGTTCAAAGGATTTTCCTTTGGAGCAAAGACTACTGTTGAAGGGGAAGCGGTTTTTAATACGGGAATGACTGGTTATCAGGAGACCCTCACCGATCCTTCCTATTATGGCCAAATTGTAACCATGACCGCTCCCCAAATTGGTAATTACGGAGTTAATGAAGAGGACGAGGAGTCAGACGGCCCCAAGGTAAGAGGCTTTGTGGTTCGCGAACTCAGTCCAGTCGTCAGTAATTGGAGGGCGACTCAATCTCTTGGTGATTATCTCAAGAATCATGGGATTCCTGGGATTTCTGGAGTCGATACACGTGCCATTACGAAAAGACTTCGTATTCATGGAGCCCTGAAAGCATGCATCAGCACAGAGGACATCAGCGATGAACAGGCACTCAAAAGAGCGCGAGATTGGACTGGAATTGTAGGGAAAGATTTTGTAAAGGAAGTGAGCTGTAAGGAGTCATATACATGGGATTCAAGCGGAGAAAAAAGTCGGCCGTTCACTGTGATAGGAACCCAACTTCCTTCCACTTTTAAACAGGAATGCACGCATCGAATCGTGGCCTTTGATTATGGGGCTAAAAGAGCCATTTATAAAAATTTACGCAGATTTGGCTTTGAAGTAATTGTATTACCTGCTCATTCCAGTGCGGAAGATGCGATTTCGCATAATCCCGATGCCATTTTTCTTTCCAATGGACCGGGTGATCCCTCGGCCTTGGATTATGCCCATAAAACAATTCAAAGTCTGCTTCCAGATTATCCTATTTTCGGAATTTGCTTAGGTCATCAGGTACTTACCCATGCGATTGGTGCGAAAACCTACAAACTAAAATTTGGACATCGTGGAGGAAATCAACCAGTTAAGAATATTGAAACAGAAAAAGTGGCCATCACTTCTCAAAATCACGGTTTTGCTGCCGACAAGGCTAAACTGGAAGAAATGGGTGCCATCGTTACTGAATATAATTTAAACGATCAAACGGTCTCGGGCATGCGACTGAAGGACCGACCCGTTTTCTCGGTTCAATATCACCCGGAAGCTTCTCCCGGACCCAATGATGCCAACCACCTATTCCAGGTATTTTACCAACTAGTAAGTGATCATAAGGCGAAAGTCTAAAGGGGCCTTATAAGTTCCCATTGAGGCTCTCTTCGATATTATCGTTGAACATTTCATTTTGATTGGAATCGAACAATAATATAAGCCCATGAATTCCGACCCTGAACCAATTGTTAATTGTGGAATTGTCTACGATCCAATCATGGAGAAGCATCACACGGGAGCAGGACACCCGGAACGGAATAATCGAGCCTCCATTATTTTTCAAAAACTCAAAGAAAAAGAATTACTCCGATTCACCAAGGATATTCCAATCAAGCAATGTACTTTTGAACACCTTTCATTAGCACACAAACCTGACTATCTAAGAAAAGTAAAAAGAGAAATCGAGTCTGGACTTTCCTCCCTTAGTACTGGCGATACTGCCATTTGCGATCAAACATGGAATGTCGCCTCCGCCGTAACCGGGGGTATTCTTAACGCCGTTGAACAAGTGGTTACCGGGAGTCTCAAAAATGCATTTTGTATAACGCGTCCCCCGGGACACCATGCAAATGCAGATAAGGGTATGGGATTTTGTCTATTTAACCATGTCGCTGTGGCCGCCCGTTACGCACAACAGAAACTGGGTGTGCACAAAATTTTGATTGTCGACTGGGATGTTCATCATGGCAATGGAACGCAGGATATTTTTTATGAAGATGATTCAATCTTCTTCTTTAGTACCCATCAAAGTCCATGGTACCCTGGTACCGGAAGAACGGAAGAAAAAGGAACGGGCAAAGGCGTAGGCTATAATCTAAATTACCCCTTTCCCGCAGGTTCAGGGAAAAAAGAAATTCTTGATTATGCATTTGGAAGCGAACTGCCCAAGCATATGGCTAAATTCAAGCCTGAGTTAATTTTGATATCAGCTGGATTTGATTCGAGGATCAATGACCCGCTAGGACAGTTTCAATTAGAGGATGAAGATTTTTTTGAATTGACCAAAATTATTTTGAATCTTGGCGATGAATACGCGAACAGCAATGTCGTCTCCGTATTAGAGGGTGGATATAATCTGAATGGGTTAGCCTCATCCAGTATCGCTCACCTCCAGGCACTACTCAACAGGACATTCTAATCGAACCTATTTAAAAAAAAACACTCCATTATTGGACAGATCTCCATTATTGAGTTATACTACATTATTCAAAAATTAATCTGTTCAGAAAGTTCTGCACCTTCATCAAATTTATCTTTTATACCCGCAAAGGAAGGCATAAGCAGACTAGAAAATCGATCCGTTTTTAAAAGTGCCAAAGACCCCTGGCACTTTTTTTTTGAATTTTTTTAAAAGTGAAAGAACAATCTACGAAAAATGCTTCCCTAATTGGACAAGTTTACAAAATTGGGCTAATGTTAATTGTTCAGAAAAAAAAATTCTTTAATTTTGTGAAATTTATTCCGCAATTTCGATATTTTACACATTGTGAAGTAAATTAAAATTCAACATTTAAAGATCAAAAAAGTGCCGTACAACGGCACTTTTTTTGTTATTCTATCTTTTTCAGACCTCTGAGTTTCTTGACTAAAGTGAATTAAACTAGTAGCAAATTTGAATGCTTCGCGGAATTTCACCTCTTCTCAGTCCACAACTTTTAGAAACGCTCTATCGAATGGGTCACCACGATGAAATCGTATTGGGAGATGCTCATTTCCCTGGTGAAAGTTGCAACGATACTATTATTCGGGCCGACGGATTAGGAATAAATGATCTTCTCGATGCAATTCTACCCCTCTTTGTA